>NZ_JANNDR010000355.1:0-1566 GCF_031378165.1 Chamaesiphon sp. OTE_75_metabat_556 | reverse complement strand
GGGGCACACTCGCCGACATTAGCATTACTTCCAAGGATTCGGGAGTCGTCATCAACAGCGTCGCTGGCTGCTTCCGAAAGACTTTTTTCTCAGCCGCTTTAATATCCCCATGCCACAAAAACCGACTCAAACCGAGCATCTCAGTGTACAGCCCCAATCGATCGGCTTGATTATTCAACAACGCCTTAATCGGCGCGATATACAGAATCCCCACCCCCTGCGGTTCCTGCTCCACCATCTGCGCCAGCAGCGGAAACATACTCGCTTCTGTTTTTCCCCCAGCCGTCGGCGCGAGGACGATCGTATTATAGCCATCAAGGATCGCATGTCCCGCCAGTTCTTGGACTGGGCGCAATGATGTCCAGCCCAAGCGGGAAGTAATCGCAGCTTGCACTCGATCGGGAAAACGGGAAAAAGCAGATGTCATAGTTATAATCGGTGAAAACTAGAGCCAATCACCGTGGCAAATAACAACTAGATTAGAGCATGAACGATCGCAGATTCGCAGATATTTGGAATTGTCCCGAAGCATTTGAGCTACTTTGTCCCAAACAATGGCATGATCTACAACCGACTGACAGCGACAATGTTCGTCATTGCAATGTTTGCAACGAACGGGTTTATTTAAGTCCGACACCAGCAGAATTCGTCCAAAATTCTCATTTGCTTAGATGTGTATCGATTCCTGCCGTGGGGATGCCCCAGGAGATGTTAACCGGAAAAGGTAATGCTGCATTTCTCCAGCAAATGAGAGAACATCATGCAAAAATCCAGTCAGAGGCTAAAATTTGGTGGCAAATGGTGCTCCATTTAGATCCATTTTTAATTTTGCCCTTAATTCAAAAAGGCTTTCCCGCTGCTAGTGAGTTGTTGGGTGAATTGGTTATCGATCTGCCTCAAGAGCGCGATCTCTGGCATCAGGTCGATCGATGGCTGACTAATGCGCCCAAATCTACGGTAATAACTCCAGCAACATTAGCAAGTTTACAGGCATCGATCGACAAGATCGATTGTCTTATTTTGGTCAGTCAGTCGCCTGCCGACGATCTTCCCGATTTTTGGGCATAGTCATCGATCGAATCGATCCAGATCGCCACTAGGCTGAATACTTGCTTGTTCTCGATCGGATTGGGGAACTCTAATTGATAAGACTATTCCCAGTTGAGTTGAAGATGAGATCGATCGATGAAAATCAACCAGCCATGTCCAAATAAACTCGATATTCAAGTAGCGGCCGATCTCCCATACCTAGGATCTTTATTTGTTATACCCAAGAGATCTAAGTTAGTACTACCCGAACGGACGATCGATCAAGAGACTACGCTGGAACGTGTCGATCAAATTCGCAAGTTTTTAGCGATATCGCCAATCTCAAACATTGACACATAACGCAATTAAGCTCGATCGATGTTATGGTGTGTAGTGTCATGCATCGATCTAGTTTGTAACCAACTTTTCTGGTAAATATTCATTCATGCCGCCCCTGCCACTCTCGGATACTGTCATCCAAACGATCGATAATTTGCAATTGCAGCCTCATCCTGAGGGTGGTTTTTATCGTGAAAC
>NZ_JANNDR010000354.1:0-6144 GCF_031378165.1 Chamaesiphon sp. OTE_75_metabat_556 | reverse complement strand
CTATTCACTATTCACTATCCCCTACCACAGCGGTTGTCGATCGGTTTTGGGCTGCGGAAAATTAGTGGGTTTGAGATCGGAAGCTGAGAGTTTTAGTTGGTAGGGAATTGCGCGATCGCTCTGAGAGACTAAGACAAATTCATGATAGCCATTGACACTGGTTTTACCAGACCAATTCTGAGTTGGGGTAGTAGTTAAGATCGCTGGTAGATTGGATGTTGGTGGATAAATCGCTAGGTTAATCGGTGTATCTGCCTGAATATTGACAGCAATATTTTGACCGCCAACCAAACTGGCCGTGTAAGCTTTGCCTTCGCCCGGTTGGAGCGTACCGCTGACAGTGCCACTCATCTGGCCAATTGGAAATACGATTTCAATAAGTGCTTGCTGGGATTGAATCGCGCGGACGCGATCGAGCATTGCGGCTAGATAAATTTGACCTAAGGGTGTCTCTAAAAATTGCTCTTTTCCTAGCCTCAATTTTTGGGCAGAGTAGTCAGTAATCGATCGATATTTAGCATCGGTGAGATCGATTAAGGTACGTTCGCTCAGATGGAGACTATTGACTTTCGATTTCCACTCCGCCCGATCGCTAGCATGATACTGGCCGATGTTTTGGATGGCTTCATGACTGAGTTGACTGGTTAATCGATCTCTGAGTTTAGTGGCAATGGTGTCTACTTGCGATCGTACTTGGCGATCTTGAGTATCGACTACTTGAACTTGGGGATTTTGAGTGATAAAAACTTGGTTAACGGCAGCACCATAAGCTTGCGGATTGACACCCGTACTGACCAAGGCGGTTGGCAGCGTTAGTTCGCTCTCGGAGCCAATTGTCGGTACTGGTTGGTCTGCGGTGCGGGTCGTGACGATCGATCTGGCGTTACTACTAACAGTGGGCGAAGCTGCTACTGCAGTTGCGTCAATTGAGGAGCGGACTGGTTCGGCACGTTTGGACAGCAGCATCGCTACGATCCAGCCTAACCCCACCGCGCCTACTTTCGCCGCGATCGCGAGCCAAGTTTCCCCCATTGTCTGCTTCTATGAGGATGTTTTGGCAGTTGCTAGCGTCGGTGGTAATGACTGTGGCAGATGGGGATTGGCCACGACGGTGGGATCTTGGCGATTGGCAGCGGCTAGTGGAGCCTGAGTCGGTGCAGAATGGCGTGTCGGCGGCAATGGCGATGAATTAGGTACATGATTCAAATTCCTAGCTGTCAAAGCTAAGAGGACATCCTGGGCGGATTGAAAGCGATCTTTCGGACGGAGCTGCAGCATTCGATCGAGAATACTCCCCAAGTTGGAACGCAGGCTGATGTGTTCGCGCCAGTTCCAGACAAAATTTTGGGGATCGATCAGGTCTAAGGGTTCTTTCCCTGTCAACAACACCAACGTAGTCGCACCCAGGGCATACAGATCGCTGTGATGAAACACGACCCCGCGCTGCATTTGCTCATTGGGGGCATAGCCGATTTTCCCCAATTTGGTCGAGACATGATAGCCCCCACCGCCCGACATATATTGGGTAGCCGCATCTACAGCAATTTGTTTGACACCACCAAAATCAATCAGCACTGGTAGCCCATCGCGCTCCCGTCTAATCAAATTATCTGGAGAAATATCGCGATGAATCACGCCCAGGGAATGGATATAACTGAGCACCGGTAAAATCTGGGTCAAAAATTCGACCATTTCGATTTCAGTGAAGGCTTGACCCTGCTTGAGTTTATGCCGGAGTAGTTGTTGATAGTTATCGCCAGCGACGTAATCCTGTACCAAAAATAGCTGGCCGACACCACCCCGATTGACGCGAAACATTTCCCGAAACATCGGGATTTGGGGATGTTGGAGCTGGTACATGACTCCAGCTTCGCGCTCGAATAATTGCTGCGCTTTGGTCAGTAAGGCTGTGCCCTGGACTTGTGGTGCAAATTCTTTGAGAACGCAGGGTTCTCTAAATCGATTGATATCTTCACATAAATATGTCCGCCCAAACCCACCCTGGCCGATTTCTTTGACGATTTGATAGCGATCGCCAAGTAGTACCCCTTCAGTCATGGCTTTGTTGACAGGGGTGACAATCTGACTGCCGCAGGTTTGACAAAAACGGTTAGTGTCAGGGTTGTCGTGTCCGTTAGGGCAAAATATGGTCATTGCAGAGAATAAATACCTCAATCCTCTCTCTATAATACCGCTTGATAGAACCTACACAAATTTTGACAAGTCCAAACTGATGTCTACAACTCTTCTTCTAAGAAAATCAAATTATAACTAGCTCAGGGACTAGATTGAAGCCCATTTTCTTCGCCCGTTGGTTGAGATGTGCTATGAGCATTCGCCAAGTTATTTTGAGTCATTTAGGTGGATACAAGCTCGCTGAGTTGCCGAGTGAAAGAGCTGCAATATTCCAGGCGGCACTTTGCCCTCTCCTAAGCTAGGGAGCTGATGTGCGATTTTCACATCACAGATTGTGGATCGATCCGGCGAAAGGTCAGACTAATTCGACCTTCAGTAACATTCGCTCTTTTGATCGCATGACTCCAAAATTCTTGCGTTTTTTGACTCATATACAGCAACGAGCCGTGGAGGAGGAGATATTGCAATCGTTGTGAATAATCAGCTTTCGATCGAAATGATAGCTTCCGCTCGGTACCGAGCGAGATAATAATAATCTGGGTACCGTCTTCGAGATTGTCGATTTCATCGGAGTGAAAACCCATTTTGTCACGACCATCTTGATAAAAGTTGATCAGACAACTATTCGGTTCAAATCCCAAAGTTTGCGCTAGCTGCACACATAGCGGCTGAAGCAGCGGGTGCATCGGTTGGATTTCATAGGTCAAACCAGAATAATTGTAAGGTAGCCCAAAACATGCCGTCTTGCGCGCGCTAATCCGTTCGTCCCACTCGATTCGATCGCGTAATTGAATATATAGTTCGGTGGCTGCTGTCGGCAAGAGATAGCCGGGACAAATAGTTACTTCTGGTTCGGTCATGTGAGAAGTGGAAAGTGGAAAGTGGAAAGTGAATAGTGAATAGTTAAAAGAAATCTAAGATCGGAAACATCTGCAATTAGAGAGTAGGGCAATGTCGGTCAACACCCAATTACTCGATCTCAATGTCTACTGTAATTTAGCTAAATCTAGATACTCAGAGATCGAATCTGCCAATTTATCGAAAATCTCTTCCCGTTGACTGGCATAGTCAGGTACAGCAGTGGTAATGGGTGCTAAATTGCGACGCGATCGAATCTGATTCAACCATTCTCGCCGCCAGTGCCCATTATCAAAAATACCATGTAAATACGTGCCCCAGAGCTGAAGTTGGCGCTCGACAATTCCCAACGTTTCATCAGCGAATAAGTGCTGGTAATTGCTACCATTCAGCCGTTGTGGATGCCATTGAGTCGTACCCTGATGAATTTCGTATCCCGAGATCGACATGCCCTCATGAGGATAATTAGTGGTAGTAGTACGTTGACGAGTAACTTTAGTATCGGTAATCGTGGTTTGGAGTGGGAACAGATCTAAGCCAGCATATTCGCCAGGAATACCTTCGATCCCGTCGGGATCTGATAGAGTGGTGCCAATCATTTGAAATCCACCGCAAATTCCCATTACCGTCCCACCATTAGCCAGATAGTTTGGGAGCATTGTGGCAATACCAGATTGTTGGAGCCAATTGAGATCGGAGATCGTCGTTTTGGAGCCAGGTAAAATGATTGCATCGCAGCTATTTACTTCATCTTTAGTCGTAATGTATTTGAGATTGACCGTCGGTTCGGCATCGATCGGATCGAAGTCAGTAAAATTAGAAATTCGCGGGAATCTTACCACCCCAATCGTCAAATCGGCATTCGGCTTACGCGATCGCCGCTCTAATAAATCTAACGAATCTTCGGATGGAAATACCTGGTCTAACATCGGGATTACACCGATCACTGGAATTCCCGTCCGTTCTTCTAGCCAAGTAATCCCCGACTCTAAGAGCGATCGCTGACCGCGAAATTTATTAATAATAAAGCCTTTAATTAACGCACGTTCTTCCGGTTCTAATAACTCTAACGTACCGACAATATGGGCGAACACCCCACCCCGATCGATATCAGCAACCAGCACCGTATTGGCCTGCAAATAACTCGCCACTCGCATATTAGTTAGATCGCGATGTTTGAGATTGATTTCCGCTGGACTCCCCGCACCTTCGCAGACAATATAGTCGAATTCGGTGGCTAATTTATCCAGACAACTAGTTATCGCCGCCCAGCCGCGATCGAAATAATCCCGATAATAATCTGCCGCCTGGACTCTCCCCACTGCCGTACCCATCAAAATCACCTGGGATGTCATATCGCCTTGGGGCTTGAGCAAGATCGGATTCATCTCCACTCGCGGCTCGATTTTCGCCGCCCACGCCTGAACTGCTTGCGCGTGCCCCATTTCCTTCCCATCGGCGGTAATGTAGGCATTCAGAGCCATGTTCTGACCTTTGAAGGGGGTGACTTGCCAGCCTTGGCGGACGAGCAGGCGACAGATGGCGGCAGTAATTAATGATTTTCCGGCGTGGGAGGTGGTACCCACTACCATGATGGATTTAGTCAATGGGGAAAGATGGAAATAGGGATGGTTTAGTTATTGTACGCATAGATCGATTCCGCCGAGCGGAGGCTCCGCCAACAAGATGGGATCGCGAGACAATTTACCAGCAAAAATATGCATCTGAGCAGCAGTTTTTCGATCGCTTAATCCGAGCGATCTCTATTCCAAACCTACTAAAGCTTAAATTTGAAATTTGGCTGTCTTCCCGGTAGATGGTTTTCCAGGGCAGCAAGCCGATTGACAAGTCGCCCCGACAGGGCGGTGGCAGATCGGGGCGACTTGTCGCTATAACGCTGATAGGATCGGTCTCATAGCTCTCAAGCCTTGTCGATCGTAAGGTAGTTTGTTTTACGCGAGGGTAGAGGGTGTGAATCCTTGAGGAGAGTAGGCTCCCCAAGTTAAACGACCTTTCAAGCCGCACCCAAAAATAATCGCGCTCATTTACTTGATGATTAACAGGGTAATCAATTTAATTGAGATTGTAACAAAGTAGCTAAAACCTGAACGTGAGGACTAGTTAGCATGGTAGAGTGATTACCTGGAGTCTGATAAACGTTGATGTTATCTGCTAATTCATTCCAGCCATAAGTAGGGCTATTAATTACTCGATCTGAAAATATAGTGCGGTTCAGTTTTCCGGAAGTTTTATCTGCAGCACGGTATAGCGATAGAGGAATTTGAGGAATCTTTAAAGGATTATAATCAAGCATTGCCTGCCAATTATTTTTGAACACCGAAAATATTTGTTCTGGCGGAATAACTTCCCCAGGATGTAACAGTGGGAAAAGATCTTTCAATTGTATAAAAAGATTTTCAAAAGTCAATGCAAGTTCAGAATCTTTCTGAGATAGTATTTGTACTATTTGTCCAAAAGCACCTTCAAACATTTCTTTAATGAGTTTAAGATAATCTAGATCGTTAGCAGAATGGACAAAATTGGCTAGCTTGGCTTTTTGAGAGGAAATTGGAGCAGCTGTATCAAAAACAGCAACCAAAGCAACTTTTTCATTACTTACCCATAACTGTCGCGCCATTTCAAAGGCGATCAATCCTCCAAAACTGTGACCAGCTAAATAGTAAGGAGGGTGCGGTTGAATTTTTTTCAAGCTGGCGATGTATTGACTGGCAAGAGTTTCTATCCGATAGACAGGAAAACTACTGCCCCACGAACTCGCTTGTTGCCAACTGTAAAAAGGCTGCCCTAAACCAATTTGACGAGATAATTGTGTAAAATAATTGGGACTACCGAAAATACCCGGGACGCAAAATAAAGGTGGCTTCGACCGATCGCTATTTTTAGAAATTTCTCTGAGACAATTAGTCATTATCATTAATTTCTCCTTTTCTGTGGATGAATGTGGTGACACACAATGGTTTATTGAGAGTTGCGTTAAGAACAGACTCGTAAGCTCGACTTTATCCATTTTCGATCGCTTTGGATCTAACCGTCTAGCCATAACGGTTATAGCAGGTTGGACTTTTTGAATATCGCCTGTTTTATCGATCTGTGAAAAGTCGGTTCGACGAGAGCGAGTCTGGGAGCCAG
>NZ_JANNDR010000311.1:0-13598 GCF_031378165.1 Chamaesiphon sp. OTE_75_metabat_556 | reverse complement strand
AACTTCATTAGCTTCGACAGTGGGTTTGAGCGCAGAGATGGCGATTTCGACTTTGCGCTGACTTTTGAGAATTTCCCGACTCAACCCATTGAGTGTCAAGACAGAATAACCATCGCTGGTTTCATCCATTAAACCTTGGTGCAACAACGATCGACCCAACATCCGCCATTCATCAACCGTCCGATCTTTGCCGATGCCATAGGTAGACAGGGTATCGTGTCCGTTTTTGAGCACTTTATCGTTCTTGGAACCGCGCAGCACATCGATCGTATGCGCCAGTCCGAAAGTTCTGCCGTTATGGCGTTCGCTAAATCGATAGACACAAGATAATAATTTCTGAGATTCGATCGTCCAATCCGAAACTGGGCGGGGATATTTACAGTTATCGCAGTTATCACAGTTACCAGGGAAACTCTCGCCAAAGTAACCCAATTGGATAATCCGGCGACACTCAGTCGCTTCGGCATAATTAATTACTCGTCGTAATTGTTGTTTGGCAATTAACTGTTCTTCTTCGAGTGCCATTCCCGTTTCGCGATCGATCTTTTGGGCAATTAAATACTCGATCGTCTTAATATCGCCCATCCCAAAATACAGCGTACAGTGAGCGGGTTCGCCATCCCGCCCCGCCCGTCCAGATTCTTGATAATAACCCTCAATATTGCGAGGCAGATCGTAGTGAATCACAAACCGCACGTCAGGCTTATTGATACCCATCCCAAACGCCACGGTGGCAACTATTACCTGTACATCATCACGAATAAAACTGTTCTGATTATTTGTTCTGGTTTCGCTATCTAAACCAGCATGATAAGGTACAACTTTAATCCCATCTTGCTGGAGTTTAGCCGTCAGTTCATCGACTTTTTTACGACTCAAACAGTAGATAATCCCCGAACCTTTAGACTTTTTAACTTGGGCGAGTAGTTCTTTATATGGAGTAGTTGTTTTGCGCCGTACTTCGTAATATAAATTCGGGCGATTGAAGCTGGCAATGTGAATATCTGGATCGCGGAGATCGAGCTGCTTGATAATATCCGATCGGACCCGATCGGTAGCTGTTGCCGTCAACCCCAACCACGGTACCTTCGGAAAATAATGTCGTAATTGTGATAGTTTGCGATAATCTGGCCGAAAATCATGACCCCATTCTGATACACAATGCGCCTCATCGATCGCAAATCCAGCAATCCCGACTTCTTGATGCAAATCGACTAAAAAGTTGCTAATAAACTCCTGATTCAATCGTTCGGGAGCTAAATATAGTAACTTAATCTCACCATTATAAATAGCCGTCGCTCGATCGCGTCTTTCTTCTGTACTGATACTACTATTTAAAAAAGTTGCTGGAATGCCATTATTTGCCAGCAATTGCACTTGATCTTGCATCAAAGCAATCAATGGCGATACCACGATTGTCACGCCTTGTTTAAGCAATGCTGGTAACTGAAAACACAAAGATTTTCCCCCACCCGTCGGCATCACCACTAACAAGTCACGATTGGCTAAAGCTGTGTTAATTATTTCTCGCTGTCCCAATCGAAATTCATCGTACCCAAAGTAATGCTTTAATGCCTGTTCTAGGGTTTCAAATTGGGTCGATCCAGCAAGCATAGTTTAGGGATGAGGGATGAGGTGTCAGGCTGTAGATTTTGGAAAATACAGCCTAGTTGAAAATTATACAGTAGACCTTAATTGCTTTGCTACTAGCCAGTAGCCTGTCGTCTAAAATCTAAAGTCTAAAGCCTGATCCCTAATGTGAATGGTACAAAAAATCATCCGCCTCAATCCCCGTTTGTTTGAGGATTTGGCGGAGCGTACCTTCGGGCATATCTCCATTGTGGTTGGGGACGGTGGTATATTTACCGCTATTATCGTTGAACCAGATTTCGTGGCTGCCACAAGCTTGACGATCGAGCGCAAATCCGTAGAATCGCAATACTTTGGCAACCTCTCGATACCTAAATCCCGATAGCCTACCCATTTCGCTTACTTCGTCAGTACGAGCGGACAGTCAAATTCGTCAGCGATCGCGGGAAAGGATTCGACCAGCTGGTTGCGTTCGGCCATTGCTGCTAAAATCTGCTTGGCAACATCTTGGGCAATTTCCAGTGTCTCTGTCAAGCTGGGGGCTTGAGCGATCAGGCCAGGTAAGGCATCGGAAGTAGCTAGATAGTAGCCTTCGGGTAGCTTCTCGATGTGTACGTTAATTAATCTTTCCACTAAATTACAATCGTGCAATCTTAAAGTTTGGGTAAAATTTTTGTTGAAAATCAATTTAGAGTAACTCACTCTACCGCAGTAGTAGATACAGTGTGAACCATCCAGTCGTTACTCTATTATGACATATCGACTTTGACAGGATCGATTCATCGGTGTTGTTATTGGTTTAATTTCAGTAACTTAGCGTACATATCTTTGTACTGAGTATCAGATACTCGATTGATCTGAGTGGCTACGGAGGTTGAGTCTGTAAGGGTTGCTAATTCTTGAAGCAGGATATCTTGTTCTTGGCTGAGTTGCTGCAAGCGATCTACTACTGCCACGATGCGTTCATTCGCAGGATTAGCGACCGTGGGAGTTGCTATTTCCCGACTAGGATTATTGTGCCCAAATCTGGATCGAATCAAACTCCAGATCCCTTGGAAAATCGGCTGGAGCAGTTTAAAAGGGGTTGTCAGTAAAAATAGCCAGACTCGATCGATTCCCCGCCCGATCGCCTGAAATAGCCCCCGTAGAGAGAGGATTGCCAGCAATAACAATCCCAAGCTAGGTAGTGGATGGGCGATCGTCCAAGCTAGATAGGGATGGGCGAACACCAACTGTGTAAAGTAAGCACTAATAGCGCGTTCGATCGAGTCCGAGATGTCCATATCCTTGTCCTATGGTGTCTCCAGCGAGAATCTGTACCTGCGGATACCAGACACACGATCGATGTCTTACTCACAAAAGCTGGTACCAATAACTGTTAACAAGCCGATGCTAAACTCAGGAATCTACTTATGCTCGACCTCATTGATAATCAAATCGTCGATCTCAAACCACTAGCGGGGTTGAATAATTTGGAGATTCTCAACCTCGATGGAAATAAAATCGCCGATCTCAAACCACTAACGAAGTTGAATAAGTTGATTTTTCTCCAACTCAGTAACAATGCTGATCGATACTTAATCTAACTACGATCTCGTATCTCCCATCTTAGTAGCTCGATCGATCGTTACTTGATTTATTCGCCTAGTTGCAAATTCTGCAAATGAGATCGATCGTCGAGCAGATCCAAAGCATAAAGCCTAAACATTAGAATTCACGCCGAGTTGTTCGCTATCGAGGTTAAATAGGACTTGGAGGGTGTGCATGGCTTTACGGCGGGTGTCGCGATCTTCTTGGGCGCGGAGTTGCACCATCGGATCTTGGAGGATTTTGTTGACGATCCCTTTTGTCAAAGCTTCGATCGCTTCTTGATGGCGTTCGCCAAATTCGGCACCCAATCTCGATAGAGCCTTTTCTAGCTCTTGCAGCCGAATGGTTTCCATTTTATCGCGCAAACAATTGATCGTCGGCACAGTTTCGAGCAATTGCCACCAGCTATTAAAGTTTTCGACTTCTTCATCTAAGATGCCTTCGGCTTCTTGCGCCATTTGTTGGCGACGTTCTTGGTTTTGGGCGACGACGGCTTTGAGATCGTCTACGTTGAAGGATTGGATATTGGCGAGATCGTTGACATCGCTGTGGACGTTGCGCGGTACGGAGATATCAAAAATCATCAATGAGTGGTGCGGATCGAGGACGGCTTCCAATTTAGCCGCATTTAGTAATGGCTCGGTGGCAGAAGTACTGGTAAAGACAATCGTCGAAGTCGAGATCGCATTCATCATCTCACCGATCGGTTGGAGTTGCAGATCGATCGCGGTAAATAGTACCTTCAACTCTTCCGCCCGTTTGGCCGATCGATTGAGGATGGTAATATCTGTCGCACCTTTGGAAATCAGATGTTGTACCAATAGCCTCGACATCTTGCCTGCACCCAGGATCGCGATCCGATGCGTGGCAAAATTTCCAACCTTCATGTGCGCCAATTCTACTGCCGCCGAGCTAATCGACACCGCACCAGTCCCGATACTAGTTTCGGTACGGACGCGTTTGCCCGCAGTCATTGCTTGCCTAAACAACCGATTGAGAATCGGCCCCATACCTTGATACTGCTGGCCGATTTTATGAGTTTGTTTGACTTGGGCGAGGATTTGCCCCTCACCTAATACCAAACTATCCAAGCCGCCAGCTACCCGCATCAGGTGCATTACGGCATCTTTGTGGAGCAAAATAAATAAGTGTTGCCGGAGATCCTTGAGCGGGATCTTGCTAAATTCGGATAGAAACTGAATCGCATCTTGGACGCCACGATCGGCTGTGGGTGTGACGATGTAGATTTCTAAGCGATTGCAAGTGCTGAGAATCGTCGCTTCTTTGATGTGGGGATAATTGCAGAGGGTTTGAATCGCTGATTCCATCTGCGTATCGGGAACGCTGAGTTTTTCACGGATGTCTACAGGTGCGGTTTTATGACTCAAACCGATAACAGCAATATTCATGTGTACTCCGCGTTCAAAAAATGAGGATTTTTAAGTTGGTTAACATTGGCGATCGCCGTGGTGGCATACTCCCTAGCTATCTCAAATCAGCGGTCGGGAGTGAACCTCTAATTTTTTAAAGTTTTGTTATTTAAGTTACGGATATTTCACCGTTGACAACGCAAGATATTCACATGCGTTCCGATTTGTCAAACGCGTTAGGCTAATTTAGTTATTGTATATAATCGCTGTCTATCTTGCGCTAATCCTGGCGACTTGTAAATGCTTTGTTATGCTTCTTCACTAGGTATTGGGCTTTAGGTATTAGGCTTTAGGTCTGGAAGTTAGAACGCAAGCGTTCCTCATACTTGCTAAAGCCCAAAGCCTATTACTTCCTAAAGCCTAAAGCCTAAAGCCTAGTGCAAGCTGACAGTCTGCGGTTTGTCGCTCATGTGAATGGTATCCACAAAACGAGCGGTTTTGGACTGACTGGAGATAACTAGGGTGTGAGTCCGTGCGCCACCTTTGAAGAAGCGAACGCCGTCCATGATGTTACCGGAAGTAATCCCAGTACCAGCAAACAGAACGTTTTTGCCGCAAGCGAGTTCTTCAGCAGTGTAGACTTTGTCGGGATCGGTGATACCCATAGATTTGAGGCGATCGATATTCGCTTCTTTGCTTTCACCGATCAAACCAGTTTTGACTACTGCGGGATCATAAATCAGTTGTCCTTGGAAGTGAGCATCCAAGCAACGAAGAGCTGCGGCAGAAATTACGCCTTCAGGAGCCGCACCGATACCCATCAAGGCATGGATGTTAGTTCCGGCAAAACCACAGTTGATCGCCGCACCAACGTCACCGTCGCTGATCAGGGCAACACGTGCGCCAGCAGCACGAATTTCAGCAATCAGATCGTTGTGGCGTTCGCGTTTCATTACGACGACTACCAATTCATCGATCGGGAGATCGAGACACTGGGATAAGATCTTGAGGTTTTCGGTAGCAGATTTGTTGATGTCTACTTTGCCTTTAGCTTCTGGAGGTGCAGCCAGTTTCTTCATGTAGAAGTCAGGTGCGGCAAACAAACCACCTTTTTCGGAGATGGCGAGTACGGCCATCGAACCAGGTTGCCCGTATGCACATAAGTTGGTGCCTTCACAAGGATCGACAGCGATGTCGATTTCGAGGAGTTCGTCGATCGTACAAAGTTCAGCAGCGTTAGGTTGAGAACAAATCCCGACTTCTTCACCGATATAGAGCATGGGTGCATCATCGCGCTCGCCTTCACCGATCACGATCCGTCCGCGCATGTGGATTTTGTTCATCCGTTCGCGCATGGCTTCGACGGCGACGCGATCTGCTTCGTTTTTGTCGCCCTTACCCATCAAGCGCGCTGACGCGATCGCGGCTTGCTCTACTACTTCTATAATTTCTAAACCTAAGCTATTTTCCACTGCTATTTGCTCCTAAAGGGCTTTATTTATAGGGATTTCAGTCGTTTACAAGTTTACCAGAGCGTGGGGACGTTATTTCCAGATCTAAAAAAGCTGCTCGTCGATATCGACGAGCAGCTTTTGTGAGCATGGCAGTCACGAGGGCAGAATATTACATCCCCTTTCTACCCCACCCACCAGATTTACGGGATTTGAGCTTGGCTTGCTGTTCGGGTGTGAGAATTGCGTTCAACTGTTGTGCGCTAGATTCGCGAATGGCTTTGATTTTCGCTTGTTGATCGGCGGTTAAATTCATGTTCCAATCTTTGCCCATTGCTCGCCGACGATCTTGACGTGCATTGGCTTGTTGCTGCTGAGCAGGAGTTAGAACTGCATCCCTTTGAGTCTTAGCGGCTGCGCGTAGTTGCTCCAGCTTGGCTTTTTGCTCGGTAGTGAGGTTTAGCTTGTTATTCTTGCCCCAGCCACCACCTTGAGCCAGTTGAGCCTGTTGTGCAGGAGTGAGGATCGCTGTTAATTGGGCTTGATTAGCTTCCCGAATAGTTTTGAGTTTAGCCATCTGCTCTGCGGTTAAATTCAGCCCCTGTGTACCTTTGATGGCTTGGCGTTGTGCCTTCATCTGATCGCGCTGTTGACGTTGTTCGGGCGTGAGGACTGCATCCATCTGTGTCTTGGTAGCTGCTCGCAGTGCGTCCACTTTAGTCTTCTGATCTGGAGTTAGATTGAGATCGTTCATTTGCATCCCATCTCCTCTCATGGCAATGTGCCCATTAGAGTGGTTGTAGCTGGGGTAATTACCCGCAGCAAATGTAGGAGTTGCGATCGCGAGTACGAGTAGAGGCAGTAATTTAGCTACTTTGTTTAGCATGTTTATAACGGGGTAGTTGGGGGTGAAGATGTGGTTGATTTCCATGCTGCTATCTTATGCGGTTTATCCTCACACCCACATCGAGCTAAAGTCACGATTAATACCACTCATAATCTACTTCCAGTCATGACGCTAATCGATCCAAATCATGACTAAGGTAATGGCCGATCTTGGAACAAATTCAGCTATGTTTAAAAAGTAGAGAATTTATTTTCCTAACCCTGCCTAATATTTTCGGTTATTGAATCATCCATGCGCCATCCATTAAGATCATTACTATATATTGAATGGATTTTATTTGCGGTGGTGATGACATTGGAAGTGTCGCCCCATGCGACACAATTTATCGAGCCAAACTGGCTAAAAATTGGGATCGTGGCAACTCTGGCAGCGATCGGATTACGGTTACCATTGGATCGGAAATTATCAATTCGAGTTGTTTATACGATCGCTCAAATCATCCTAATTTTAATAGCTGCTGGGGTAGGCGTGCCGTTGGCTGTTTTGCTCTATATTATTGTGATGATTCGGAGTTACTTGATCTTTGATCGACAATATCGATTGTGGCTAACTGCGGGAATATTTGGTTTGTATTTGATGACGATCAATGTATTTCCAATTCGTCGTCTACCAGCCCACCGAGCCGATAAATTTCAAAACCGGACTGAAATCCAAACTATTCAACCTCGATCTCCGGCGAAGACTCGACGGGAACGTCGGGATGAATTTCGCTGGGGCTTTGTGGTGTTATTTGGGGGGATATTATTTAGTTTACAGTTGCTCATCGATCGCATTTTAGCCGAAAAGCAAGCCAAAGAAGAACTCGCGATCGCCAATCAACGGATTCGCAGTTATGCTCTCAAAGCAGAAGAAAACGGCAGCTTGCAGGAACGAAATCGGATTGCCAGAGAAATTCACGACTCGCTCGGACATTCTCTCACTGCACTCAATCTACACCTAGAAATGGCGCTAAAACTCTCGCAAATTCAACCAGAAAAATCTCGTGAAGTATTGACAGAAGCCAAACGACTTGGTTCGATCGCACTCAAGGATGTGCGCCAGTCTGTGTCTGCTCTACGCTCCGATCCACTCCAACAACTAGATCTATGTACTGCCATTTATAAATTAGCAGATGAATTTAAACTATCTAATTATATTCAACCAGTATGTGATTTAGACATGCCTTCTAACTTACCACAGCCGATCGCCACTACAATTTATCGAATCATCCAGGAAGCACTCACAAATATTAGTAAACATGCCCAAGCTAGTCAAGTGACAATCGAAATTCAGACATTACCTACCAACCTCAAATTACAAATCGTCGATAATGGCTGCGGCTTTATTCCCACCAATAATCTCACCGGATTTGGCTTACAAGGGATGCGGGAACGAGTACTATCATTACAAGGCGAGTTTGAGATTATTAGCACCCCAGACACCAATTCAGATCTCCCCCACCCCAGCGGTTGTCAGATTATCGCAATTATTCCACTAAATTAGGCTTTAGGCTTTAGGTTTTAGCTCTATTCACCATCCACCACCCACCATCCACCAAATGATTTCCGTCCTACTTGTAGATGACCAAAATTTAATTCGACAAGGATTAAAAGCTTTGCTAGAGCTAGAACCAGATTTGGAAGTAGTTGGTGAAGCTGAAAATGGAGCAGTTGCAATTGATCGAATTAAAACACTTCAGCCGAACGTAGTGTTGATGGATATTCGGATGCCTGTGATGGATGGAGTAACAGCAACAAAGGAAATTTGTCAGCAATTTCCCGATGTAAATATTTTGGTACTAACCACTTTTGATGATGATACTTACGTGGCGGCAGCGATTAGATTTGGTGCGAAGGGTTATTTGCTCAAAGATACTCCTTCTGAGGAAATTGCCGCAGCAATTCGAGCTGTTGCCCTCGGTTATACGCATTTAGCGCCAGGGATGATCGCCAAAGTAATATCTAGTCAGATCGATCGAGATCCAATTACGCCACCACCAGAATTAGCAGAACTAACGCCACGAGAATTAGAAATATTAAAACTAATTGCTGCGGGGGCTAATAATCGTGAAATTGCTGGGCAGTTGTATATTTCTGAGGGCACAGTCAAAAATCATGTCACGAATATTTTAAATCGATTGGGTGTGCGCGATCGCACTCAAGCAGCAATTTTAGCTAAAACTTATTTATCAATTTGAATAGTACCAGTGAGATTTATTCGATCGAGGTGCGTTACCCTACGGGATAACACACCCTACGATATTCTCATAACTCAAATAGGACTGCTATAAATCAAGCTAAAATATTATTTAGATTGAACGCCTAGACCATTTTGTCCATTAGCGTTCAACCAGATTTCACAGCTATTACCATTAGCTGATAGTAGATCGCAACTGTAACGAGCAAGGGCGATCTTTTGAGCATTGCAAATCGTCAAATTATAGCCATAACTTTGAGCTACTCGACCAAATCTGTCGATCGTACCGTAGCGATCTAGATAGTCTAACCCACCCCAATATTGAGTATTAACTAATAAATGAATTTGTTTTCGATCGCGATTCGCAATCCAGTTTGTGACTAGTTTCGGTGGAAATTGTTCATTGATCCACCACAAGCTAGGTGTCGTTGTCCCAGCGGGGGAAACGGTGTCTGCTGTAACAATATTCGGATTTTTATTGAGACTATTGTTAGACTCTTCGCCTTGGGAAATAGATTTCAACAGGGCAAGGTTGACATCACAAATTACTGGGGTGTCTGGAGTGTTTGACTGAGCGAGAATCGGCTTAACTAATCCGATTACTAGATACAAACTAGTCGCCCAGCCAGCACACCACCTCAAGCTCAGCCTTAGTTGGGATAAATTACGAATGGCTAAATTACTCATTTGTCCATCATAGCGTAGCGACTGTCAGCTCAAATCTAGCTACACATCTGAAGTGAATTAACTT
Organism: Chamaesiphon sp. OTE_75_metabat_556; assembly: GCF_031378165.1. Classification (NCBI taxonomy): domain Bacteria; kingdom Bacillati; phylum Cyanobacteriota; class Cyanophyceae; order Gomontiellales; family Chamaesiphonaceae; genus Chamaesiphon; species Chamaesiphon sp. OTE_75_metabat_556. Next base: position 3,764 of record NZ_JANNDR010000311.1, on the reverse strand, counting down.
CCACCAGATGATGTGCAGCACAAAGTAAATCAGATTTAATCAGCGTTGGTTGCAACTGACGAAGCTGTTGTTCACTCCGAATCCCGCAAGTTAAGCCAATCGTTGAAATACCCATCGCTCTTCCTGCCAAAATGTCAGCCTCTGTATCGCCAATCATCCAGCTGGCATCAGCTGATGTGACTTGATAGTCCCGCATCGCTTGTTCGAGCAACTTGGTTTTGACTTCGGCATAGTTTTGATAGGCATCGCGAGTGTTGTCCGTACCATAGATACTAGTAAATAGTTGAAAAAGTTGATGCTGCTTGAGCATCTCGATCGCTTCATGTCGATCGCGCAGTGTGACTAAAATTAGCTTACATCCCTGGGATCTCAATAGTCCCAATGCCCAAGTAACCCCTGGCTGAATTTTGTCCTGCTTGAGCAGCTCAACACCATTGACGATTTCGACTACACGTTCTAGGAAAAAGTCTATGTGTGTGGCTCCTAGCCCAGACTGACGGGCTATCTCTCGATCGGGAATCCGATTTTGTTTCATCTGCCAAAATTGAGCTTTGGTCAGGATGTTAAGCTGAGGCTGTGGTGAAAGATCGCTGTAAAATCTACCAGTATCAAGCAGTGCCAAATGGTAAGTACTGTAGTACCGATCTGAGACATCGACGATCGGACCATCAAAGTCACAAAATATTGTATTGGGCTTGGACCAGCTACGGTGGAAACCTACCATAAAGTCTAGACAACCGGAAGGATTTGTTGCGTAATGTTTCTTAACAATAACAGTTTCTTGATAAGTTGTCATTGGTGCTAACTCGAACGAATCATCAGTAAAAGCTATCTGAGTAAATAGGGGATAAAGGATCGGAGATAGTGAAGTGATGAAGTGGATGGGCAGATAGTGGCTAGCAAACATCCGATCCAGATCCCGCAGGCCGATATCACTATTTCTTATTTACTATGCCCAATTTAATTAAATATACAGAATTCGATCGGCAGATGATCCGCCGCTGTGTGGATCTCGCCAAACAAGCGTGGGGAAAGACCGCCCCAAACCCCCTAGTCGGCGCGGTGATTGTTAAAGATGGTGAAACCATCGGCGAAGGTTTTCATCCGGGTGCAGGGCAACCTCATGCCGAAGTATTCGCACTGCGGGAAGCCGGGGACAGAGCGCGAGGCGCAACAATCTATGTCAGTCTCGAACCCTGCAATCACTATGGTCGAACGCCGCCCTGTGCAGCGGCGCTAGTGGCTGCGGGCATCGCTAAAGTAGTGATCGGCATGATAGATCCGAACCCCCTTGTTGCCGGGGGTGGGATCGCCACTTTAGAGCAAGCTGGGATTGAAGTAGTCGTCGGGGTAGAAGCAGCCGCCTGTACAGAATTAAATGAAGGATTTGTGCAGCGGATCGTTCATCATCGCTCCCAGGGCATCTTGAAATATGCGATGACGCTCGACGGCAAGATTGGCACTGATAGCGGACATAGTACTTGGGTCAGCAGCAAGACATCTCGCGACTATGTTCATCATCTGCGGGCGGGCTGCGATGCGGTAATTATTGGTGGCAATACATTACGTAGGGACAATCCCCTCCTGACTAGTCATCAGCCAGATCAACCCAATCCGCTCCGAGTAGTGATGACTCAGAATTTAGATGTCCCTGTCGCGGCGATCTTGTGGGATGTCAGCGTTGCGCCCACCCTCGTTGTGACTCAAGCTGGTGCAAATCCAGAAATGCAGGCGCGATTGCGTAATCGAGGCGTGCAAATATTAGAGCTAGAGCAGCCTAGACCAGCTCAGGTGATGCAGCATTTATATGATCGAGGCTTTCTATCCGTATTGTGGGAATGTGGCGGTACATTGGCAGCTAGCGCCATTACTGATGGCGTGATTCAGAAGGTACTAGCCTTTATCGCCCCTAAAATCGTCGGCGGAATTGTCGCGCCCTCTCCAGTCGGAGATCTGAATATTCAGTCGATGTCTGAAGCCCTAATTTTAGAGCGGGTAACCTATCAACAGATTGGTGTGGATTTACTGGTTCAAGGATATATAAAGTAGCTAGGCGCAGATATTTGTTAGATATAAATTGCGTAAAACCTAAAAGGATGTCTGAGAACTCGAAACCATCTGTGGAGTTCTCAGACATCCTCTATCCTTTCGTCGTTGATAGTTTGAGATTGAACTCTGTTTCAAAGACTGGTTTCTTATAATCTAAGCTCCAGCATTCTAGGACACAGGCATCGGCAGGATCGGCGGGATAAAACGTCAGATGACATTCCCTGGTGGTCAAATTGCAATTGAGGCTCACATCTTTGATAGCGCCAATTCTCCGCCGATCGAGCGCAACAGCAACTCGTAAAATAGCACTAAGCTGGGAGACAATCAATTTCTGATCTTTAGAAAGATTTTGGAGATTTTGGTGCTTTTTCTTGGGTGGACTTTTGCGATGATAGCGGGCAACATTGGCGATGATATCGATTTCGGACTCGGTATAGCCAAGTAGTTCCCCGTATCGAATCAGATAATAAGAGTGCTTGTGATGGGAGTCGTGACTGACAAAATGACCGCTATTGTGCAGAATCGATGCACTCCAGAGTAGCTGTCTAATCGGCTTGTCCCAAAAGTGAATCTGTCCGTAGGTTTGATCGAATAAGCTTAGGGCAAGTTCAGCGACGCGCTGAGAGTGGGGCAGATCGACACCGTATTTACCAGCGATTTTGAGCGTACTCCGTTCTCGAATTGAACCTTGGTACTTGAGCCGATCTTCAATTAGTCCCTGTGTCAGCATCCAATCGACGATTACGCCTTCCCGCAGGCTGCGTTCGCAGACTGAGAGCGATTTCATGCCGAGCATTGTCATTGCTTCTTGGAGGATTACTGCTCCGGCGACGATGATTTCCGATCGCCGATCGGACATACCTTCAATTGTGGTACGCTCGGCGATGGTCATCTTTCTGAGCCGAGTGATCAGATTGCGGAGATCGGTAAGCTGGATCTGGGAAGCGTGAATTCGCTCAGGAACGTTACCACTTTTATCCAAATTCAGGATGGCGGCGAGAGTTTCAATAGTGCCAGATGTGCCGATCATTTTGGGCACTTCGCCTGGTTGGAGATTAGCTTTGATTTCATCAATTGCCCGCTCCAATTGCCCTCGGACAAAAGCTTGAAGATAATTGATCGATCGATCGCTCACCGGATTATTCGGGATAAATTCGGCAGTGAGCCGGACAGCCCCAATTTTAGTACTGCTGAGGGTGCGGGGTTCGTGGATGTCGCCGAGGATCAGTTCCGTCGAACCGCCGCCAATATCAATAATCAGATGGGGGACATTATTAAACTCGACTCCCGATAATACCCCCAGGTAGATGCGTCGTGCCTCCTCCTGTCCCGAAATTAGATTGACAGCTAATCCTAATTCTGACTCGATCGATCTGATAAATTCATTGCCATTTGGGGCTTCTCGGACGGCGCTAGTCGCAACGGCGAAGATCTGTTGAGCATTGAGACTTTTAGCTACTTCCTGACAGCGTTTTAGTGCCCCCATTGCCCGCTCGATCGCCGCTGGAGTGAGATTACCTGTCTGGGGGTCTCGATCGCCCAACCGTACCGTTTCCTTCTCACGGGCGATAATACTAAAGGCTGGTAAGTCGGCAATAATCCGCACAACCACCATGTGGACTGAATTAGTGCCAATATCGATCGCCGCAATAATCGGATCTGCGGGTGTACGACTATCGATCGTGGTTGAAGACTCTACTACTACTGCATTTACC
>NZ_JANNDR010000288.1:0-2564 GCF_031378165.1 Chamaesiphon sp. OTE_75_metabat_556 | reverse complement strand
GCGAAGGCTTCGCTGGCATTCATATTCTGCAAACTGAGATTGTTATACTTGTGCAGCAAGCGATCGTAATCCCATTCCAAGCGGGAGAGATTGAGTTCGCCCATTGGTTCGGCGAGTTGGAGCGTGATTTGGGCGCAACGTTGGGCATCGCTATTGACGATCGCCAAAATCATTTCCATGAGTGCCGATTGGGTGCGGGCATCCAGCCGCCCCATCATCCCACAGTCGAGGACAGCGACTCGCCCATCATTGAGATAAAACAGGTTACCAGGGTGCGGATCGGCATGAAATAAGCCATCGACTAAATATTGCTGAAAGAAGGCGCGAAAACAAAGGACTGTCAGTGCTTGCCGCTCTTGCCCGATATCGCCACCATAATTGGTACCAGCCAGTTGTGCGGCCAGAATCGGTACGCCATCCAACCATTCGAGCACGAGAACTTTCTGCGTCGATAACTGTCGATCGATCTGTGGCACCATAATTTTGGTCGTGTCGAACCACTTCCCCGCCAGTAAATTTTCGCGCAGTGCCTCTGTATAGCGGGCTTCTTGAGTAAAGTCTAATTCAGCTTGGAGCGCGGTGCTAAATTCTGAGGCGAGGGATACTAAATCGTAGCGTTTGCCAAAGTCAGTCCCAGATAGCAGATCGGCGATCTGTTTAATCATAGCGATGTCTCGCAATACCAAGCGATCGATCCCCGGACGCTGGACTTTGAGTGCGACTTGCCGACCATCTTTGAGGATCGCGCGGTGGGTTTGAGCGATCGATCCAGCAGCAACTGGTTGAGTATCGATCTGACTGAAGATTTCTGACGGTGGCTGGGAGAGCTGTTGCACCAAAATAGTCTCGATCTCGCGCCAATCGATCGGCGGCACATTCGATTGCAGTTCGCTCAGAGCTTCGATATATTCCAGTGGCAATAGATCTGGTCGCGTACTGAGCAATTGCCCTAGCTTGACATAGACCGGCCCCAAATCGACCAAAATTGTCCGCAGGATCGCTGGTGGCGGAATATCGACTCGATCGGCTTTACCAATGGTCAGGATTTGACGCATATAATCCCAGCCATGATGCAATAAAATTTCTAATATTTCTCGCTGCCGAGAACTATCGAGCTTGATGAGAGCTTGCATGAGCGAACAACTCCTGAGCAAATCGGGTTTTCTAGGCGCGGAAATCTCGCTGGTATTTGATTGCGGTCGAGACGCTCGCAACGCTCACATTTTGTGCCAGTATACAAACATTGTATCTAGATCTACGTTTGAGAGGTTGAGGACATCAATGCTGGATGCTCATGTTGCGCCACCTTTAGTAAGTAATGATTATGATCGAGAGCATATCTCGATCGTGCTGGAAAATTTGCACCGCTGGACGGGTCGAGATCTCATCCAAGACTACGGCTTCTCATTGGCAACAATGGGAGCGCAAGTATTTGATGCCGACTTTTATCTGTTGAGTCACAATATCGATCCCGATCCGATCTTGAACTATGGCAATCGTCGCGTCCTCGAACTCTGGGAAATCTCGTGGGCAGAATTGACACGGATGCACTCCAGAGAAACCGCCAAATCTAGCGATCGAGACAGTCGATCGGCGGTAATGCAACAGGTCGCCGCCCAAAATTATGTGAGTGGCTATAGTGGTGTCCGCGTCAGTAAAACCGGACGCGAATTTCGGATCTTAGATGTGACGATCTGGAATTTATTTACTAGGGATGGGCACCCTTATGGGCAAGCTGCTTGGTTTAAAACTTATGAGCCGATCTAGGAAGTTGGGAGTTGGGAGTAATTACCGTAGATCTTCGGGTACCCTCATGTCATTGCCTCGTACTAGCGATCGAGATTTTAATAATTTTGCCCGAAATCTAGTTGACCCCAAACCTCATTCAAGAGTAGATCTTCACCAGCAGTTGCGGCTGAATTTTTTACCCAATGATGGGGTAGGATAATTCGATCGATCCAGCCGCGTTCGTTGGCAGTGACTGGCGCGCCTTGCTGATAAGTATCGACAGTAGTTTGTAGATACAATCGCAGCTCAGTCAAGAATTCATCTGTAAATTGGGAATGTGGTTCGGTGCCAGCTAAATATTTGGCGACGGCGAAAACAACCTGGTAAATGCAACATTGACGATAGAGATACAGACTATCGCGATCGCTGGTTGGACTCAAACCTTGTAGTAATAACCCGACCCAATGATGGATGTAATCGAGATCCGCTAAACCTTCAGTTGCGACTAAGATTTCCAGATTTAATTGAGCTGGCTGGGTTTGGATTTCATGTCGGAACCAATCCCAGCATAGTCGCACGATCCGATCGAATAAATGTTGATTGTCATTGCTAAATTCATGGCGTTTGCGGAAGTGATCGCTACACAAGAAGGCTTGGAATGCGGGCAATTCGGCTACTCCGCTGGGGCTAATGTCGATTTCGACTTCCAGCTCGTCGATCGTCAGATCTAGCTCTACAGCACCATCTTGAGCTAGTTGAGCGAGACCCTCAGAAATCCGACCGCCCATAGTCCGATCGCCTGCCAAGACATCAGCTTGCGCTTGTTGGAGATCAAC
>NZ_JANNDR010000266.1:0-12411 GCF_031378165.1 Chamaesiphon sp. OTE_75_metabat_556 | reverse complement strand
CAGATGCCAGAGTCTTATCCTGCTGTTTATCGTGATGTTCGCCGATCGATAGTGCGACGCTTTCCCTATACTATTTACTATCGGATCGTATCGAGTCGAGTGATAATCACCGCAGTCTTTCATGGACGCAGAGATCCAACTGATTGGCAGGCTCGAACCTAATAATTTCTCGACGGGGATACTTTTGAGAGAAGATTACAGTTTTCAAATGAGTATACAAATATTATTAATTTTTATTTCAAAACTGCTTAAGCTTTTAAACTTCTGATTTCAAGGCAATTAAAATTATCAATGAAAAGACAAAGACTAATCTCGTAAAATCAAACAATCAAACTCTTCTAATTATGAAAATTCAAGCTAGTCAATTAGGATATAGAGTCATAGAGCCATTTTCAGACTTGGGGGAATTTCACATCAGCAGTGAAGTAATCGATAACTTAGCAAATAATCTAGGAGCAGCATCATTAGAAGATATGATGTTCAATACCAGTTTAGCCGATCTAATTTGGGAAATTTCTGCCCCAACTCCAATTGGAACAGGTAAAGCAATAGCCTCTGTTACTCCCAGTATCATAGGAAGATTACAGCAGCAAGATGATGGAATAATATTATGTAGTAATTACTAAGTAGCACCAGCAATTGTAGATGAATGAAACTGAACATTTCTAGGATATGATGTGTTAGTTGGATTAAGCAAGCTAAATCCAACTAACTGAATTTTCAACCTTAACTTAATGCTTACAAACTTCGCGGATGGATTCTAATCCAATACGATCGCAAAAATCACCAAACGCTTCACCAGACTTCCGATCGCGTTTGAAGTACTCCAATATCGGCGTGAAGAAAGTTTCCAAATCGTTGATGTGCATTCTGTCCGTATAAACCTGTGCCAGTCGCGTCTGCGCGGGACAGCCAGCCAACCACACTTGATAGCTTTCGGGGAAACTACCCACGAAACCGACTTCGGCCATATAGGGACGCGCACAACCATTGGGGCAACCAGTCATGCGGATGACAAATTGCTCGTCTGGTAAGCCTAATTTGGTCAGGAGGGCACGAAAACGCTCGTTGACGCTTGGAGCTAGGCGCTCGGATTCGGTGACGGCTAAACCGCACGTAGGCAGTGCTGGGCAAGCCATCGAGTAGCGGACGAGGGTATCGATTTTGAGGGGATCTGGTTCGATGCCATTATCGATTAGGATTTTGTCGATCGCAGCTTTATCGACTGGATCGATATCATAAATCAACACGTTTTGATGAGGGGTGACGCGCATCGGGATTTGATACGTCTGAACGATCTCTCTCAACGCAGTGCGGAGTTTGAAATCGCCTTCATCTTTAATTCTTCCGTTGACAACTGAGATGCCTAAGAATACCTTGCCGTCGCCTTGTTCGTGCCAACCTAAGAAATCTAGATATCGAAAGGCAGGCAGTTGCTTAAGTGGTTCGATTTTTTTGCCGTAATACTCTTCTACTTTGGCGGTAAATTTAGCTACGCCCCAATCGTGAATCAGGTACTTCATCCGCGCGTGGCGGCGGTTAGTTCGATCGCCATAATCGCGCTGAGTAGAGACGATCGCTTTAACGAGATCGTAGATATCATCTTTAGGCACATACCCGATCGGATCGGCAATGCGGGCAAATGTTTCTTCTTTATTATGGGTACGTCCTAAACCGCCGCCAGCATAGACATTAAAGCCTAAGACTTCACCTTTGTCATCGGAAATGATCACCAATCCTAAATCTTGAGAGAAGATATCGATCGAGTTATCGCCGGGAACTGTCACCGCAATTTTAAATTTACGGGGCATGTATTGCATCCCATATAGCGGCTCTGGATCTCCAGGGAAGATTGTCCGATCGTTGTCGATTGCTAACGCCGCTTTAACTTCTGGTGCAGGTTCGCCACTGACAGCTTTTTCACCATCCAACCAAATCTCGTAATACGCGCCTGTATGCGGAGTGAGTAGATCGGCGATTCGATCGGCATAAGCCCAAGCGTTAACGTATTCTGGCTTATTCTTGAAGGGTGCTGGGGGTGCCATCACGTTCCGGTTTAAGTCACCGCAGGCACCGAGGGTAGAACCCATGTTATGAACGATCGCGGCAATCGCTGGCTTGAGATTTTGCTTGAGAATGCCGTGCATCTGGAAACCCTGACGAGTAGTCGCGCGGATGGTTTCGTTGCCATAGTCGCTCGCCAATCGATCGAGTGCCAAATACAACTGGGGTGGAATAAATCCGCCAGGATTGCGCGTCCGCAACATCATCTGATAATCTTTTTCTTCACCTTTAACGCGATTATCCCGATTATCCTGCTGATAAGATCCGTGAAACTTGAGAATCTGAATTGCGTCTTCCGTGAAATAATTTGTATCGAGGAGTAACTCGCTGGCAACAGGTTCCCGCAGATAGTTACTATCTGTCTTTAAATGTTCTACTTTAGCGAGTTTCTTGGTGCTGGAAGTGTTAACCATACTGAGTTTAGGGATACTGGCAGGCGAAGATCTAGTTTATAGCAATCCTAAGTCACTTAGATCCATAGTCTATTTATTTTAACGCTCCTACGATTCGCCATTTTGGTAAGAATTCTAAAATAAATGCAGAGGTTCCCGATCCTCACCCCCAGCGGTTAGCAACCGCCACGACGTCCCGTTGTTGGCTTGCACTAAGATAGAAAAGTCTCAATCGATTAGCACCAATGGATGACTCTCTCGATCTCCGCCGATATGCACCCGCCACCGAACGCAATCGCGAACCGATCCTCGCAGTTTTGCAGCAAGTCTTACCACCGACGGGTACGATCCTCGAAATTTCTAGCGGAACTGGCGAACATGGCATCTTTATGGCTCCCCAACTGGCACCACGCGATTGGCTGCCCTCAGATCCCAATCCCGATGCCAGAGCGAGCATCGCCGCATGGCAAAGATTCGCACCGTGCGATAATATGTATCTGCCGATCGATCTCGATGCGAGTAGTTCTGAATGGTCGATCGAATCTGGAAGCGTCACAATTGGCGATCTCACCCAGCAACCGATTACCGCGATCGTGAATATTAACATGATTCATATCGCCCCTAAATCTGCTTACCTGGGGCTATTTGCAGGCGCACAACGCATCCTGCCGATCGGTGGTATCTTGTACTTATATGGCCCCTTTAAGCAAAGCGGAGTCCATACCGCTCCTAGTAATGCAGCTTTTGATGAAAGTCTGCGAAGTCAAAACCCAGCATGGGGCGTCCGAGATTTAGAAGAAATAACCACTGTCGCTCAAAGTCATCACTTAGAACTTTATAGAATCTATACCATGCCCGCCAATAATCTTTCGGTTGTTTTCAAAGTGGCTGCATAATTTTCGATCTCTGGAAAAGCATAAAATTAGTAGGCTGGGTTGAGCAACGTGAAACCCAGCCTACAGATCTACGTTCTCAAAAATCCCCTCCCAGGAGGGGTGCCCAAAGGGCGGGGTGGGTAAATCTCCGCAGCACCTCTAAAAATCTCGCACTACCCAATGGCTAATACCGACTTCCTCGCACATCTCAATCCTTCCCAGCGGCGTTCCGTCGAGCATTATTGTGGAGCCTTATTAGTAGTCGCTGGAGCTGGGAGTGGCAAAACTCGCGCCCTTACCTATCGAATTGCCAACTTAATTCGCACCCACCACGTCGATCCAGCCCACATTCTCGCAGTTACCTTCACCAACAAAGCTGCCAAAGAAATGCGATCGAGAATAGAATTACTATTCGCCCAACAACAAGCCGAACTGAAATTTGGCAAAGCGTGGGGTGCATTGGATGAGTATCAACAAACTCAACTGCGATCGCATGTTTACAAGACGATTATAAAAGATCTTTGGGTTGGCACATTTCACGGTTTATTTAGTAAAGTACTGCGGTTTGATATTGAGAAATACCAGGACGACAAAGGGCGATCTTGGAATAAGAACTTCTCGATTTTTGATGATAATGACTGCCAGGGATTGGTTAAGCAAATCGTCATCAAGCAACTAGATTTAGACGACAAGAAATTCGAGCCGCGTGCTGTCCGTTATGCGATTAGTAATGCCAAAAACCAAGGCTTATCGCCAGACGAATTTAGCAAGCAGCAAAATGATTACCGAGGACGAGTGATCTCAGATGTGTACAAACATTATCAAGATGCGCTGTGCGCTAATAACGCCCTCGACTTCGACGATCTCTTATTAGTCCCCGTCCAACTATTTCGCCAGAATGCTCAAGTCTTAGATTATTGGCATCGTAAATTCAGACATATCTTAGTCGATGAGTATCAAGATACCAATCGAACCCAATACGATTTGATTCAACTCTTGGTAACCAATGGTGTCGATAGTAAAACATTTGATGCCTGGGAACATCGATCGATTTTTGTGGTGGGCGATGCCGATCAATCAATTTATTCGTTCCGAGCCGCAGACTTTACGATTCTGATGAATTTTCAGGATGATTTTGGCGATAGCAAAACAGATGATGTGACCGAAACAATGGTCAAGCTAGAAGAAAACTATCGATCGCGTGAAAATATTTTAGCAGCAGCCAATCACCTAATTCAACACAACACCCAACGGATCGATAAAATCCTCAAAGCTACGCGCGGTGAAGGCGAGCCAATATTTTTGTATACAGCCGATAATGAAATCGATGAAGCTGAATTTGTAGTCAGTCAAATTCGGAAACTATTACGCGAAAATCCCGAATTAAATCATGGTAATTTTGCGGCACTATATCGGACAAATGCCCAGTCTCGACCGATTGAGGATGCCTTCGTGCGAGCGCAAATTCCATATACAATTGTCGGTGGACTAAAGTTTTACGATCGGCGTGAAGTCAAAGATATCGTTGCATATTTACGCGCGATCGCCAATCCTAGCGATACAGTAAGTTTGCTCAGAGTAATTAATACACCCAGACGCGGTGTCGGCCAAACCACGATCGACAATCTCCAAAATGCCGCACATCAATTAGGCGTACCACTATGGGAAATCCTCAATGATGATACATCAGTTAAAACCGTCGCGGGACGCTCTTCAAAAGGCGTTCTTAACTTCGCAGAAATTATTAATAAGTGGCGGGGCAAAGCCGAAACTCGTCCGGTTGTCGATATCGTTACGGGCATTATTGAAGATACTGGTTACGTCCACGAATTGCAAACTCAAGGTACAGATGAATCATTAGAACGCGTTCAAAACATTCAAGAATTGGTTAACGCCACTCTGCAATTTCAAGAAGAAAATGAGTCACCCTCACTCGAAGCTTACCTAAGTAGTGCTGCTTTGAGTTCCGATCTCGATAATCTCCAAGAAGGCAAAGAGGCTGTCTCATTAATGACATTACATGCCTCCAAAGGACTGGAATTTCCGATCGTCTTTTTGGTGGGGTTAGAAGCAGGATTATTCCCTAGCTATCGATCACTTAACGATCCGTTAGCTGTCGAAGAAGAACGGCGTTTATGCTACGTCGGCATCACTCGCGCCCAGGAAATGTTATATCTATCTCACGCCCGCGAACGTCGCTTGTATGGTTCTAGAGAACCCGCCATTCGATCGCAATTTATCGGCGAATTGCCACCAGAATTAATTAATAGCAACCTCCGTACTAAAGTTAGATCGCAAACTGCGACCAAAACCCCATCCAAGGCACCAAAAACTGTCGGTAGTACTCACGACCAAACAACAGCATGGCGAGTCGGCGATCGCGTGATTCATCGCAGTTTTGGGGTCGGTCAAATCTCGCATGTGTTTGGCACTGGCAACAAGCAATCTGTGGCAATTAAGTTTCCCAATCTTGGCCAAAAAATCATCGATCCTAAAATTGTGGGATTGCAAAAAATCGATTAGTCAGACATAATTTAAAGTAGAAATCGGGGTGCGAGAGCATTCGGATCTGCCTTAAGAACCCAGATAACCTAAACCCAGCTCGATCGATCCCAATTATTGCCAAATCACGAATTTGCAGTCCGACTGTTGACAAACCTTTAAGTCTGTGCGATTATAGTAGACGTGGTTAAACACCAAATGCGGGTGTAGCTCAGTGGTAGAGCGCAACCTTGCCAAGGTTGATGTCGCGCGTTCGAATCGCGTCTCCCGCTTAAAAATCGAAAAATCCTTGTTAAAAAGTTAACTGAAGTCTCCCAAGTTGGGGGACTTTTTTATATGCTATGAGAATAGCCGCAGCGATCGCTGTAGCCGTCCAGCCGATCGATCGAGCCAGATTACCAGATACCGCGTGGCACAACATCAACAGCAAAAAATCTATTTAGACCAAGAATATCCCTGCCCGTGTCATCCCCAGGGGAAACTGCAACAAATCGTCCTGACTGAAGCCTTTGGCTGCAATCGCTGTCGGCGGATTTTTGTGCTGCAACCAGATGGCTTAACGATCGAGGAATTAGCAGCTACTTATCCCTACAAACGGCGTTATTATTGGAACGGTAAACGCTTACAGTCGCTGCGATCCCTGCCAAAAGGAAATTTTTGGATAGCGATCCGTTCGCAGGAAAGCTGCGCACTCTGGCTGCAATCTCTGGGTGTAATCGCGTTAGTACTAGTAGTATTTCAACTTTATTGTCGAGTAACATTAACTAGTCCGATCCTTAATCTTGTACTATCTATAGCGATAGCTATTGTTGTCCTCATCGTCATTACGCTCTGGTTATTCGACCAAGGTTAAACACCTCTACTTATGGAACATGCGAATACCAACCCCAGTTTAGCTAGTGTCTTAGCTGAGTCCATGCAAGCTGGACGCTACCTTGCGCTCAGTAGTACCAAGCAGCGCGAACAGGCAATCTGCTCCGTGGCCACGGCTGTGCGGGCAGCCTTTCACGACATTCTCGAAGCTAACACCCTCGATTTAGAGGCTAGTCGCCAACTAGATATCTCAGACTTGCTCTTGGAGTGGTTGAAACTAACCCCAGAACGCCTGCAAAAATACATCGATTTGTTGTATCGCCTGGGCGAATTAGCCGCGATTTCCGGTAATACGGATGTCTGCACGGCAGTCGGAGATCGACATTGTTACAGCCAAGTGAAACCATTAGGGACGGTAGCTTTTGTTTATGAGTCATTGCCAGAACTGGGCGCGATTGCAGCGGGGATGAGTCTCAAGACAGGTAATAGTCTGATTCTGCGGGGCGGTAATGAGGCATACCATACCAATCTCGCCCTGTCACTGGCCATTAGGAGTGGCTTGGAGCAGGCTGATTTCCCCCCCAATGCCGTTCAGTTAGTTGACTCTAGTCCAGGATTGCTATACGAGCTATTAACTCACAATCAACAGGTTAATTTGGCGATCGCCTATGGTCGGCCGAGTTTGATTCATCAAGTCACCCAGCAGGCCACTGTCTCGATTTTACCGGCAGCGATCGGGAATTGTTATTTATATTGGGGTGCTAATGGTAGCCTGGAAGTCGTCCGTCATGCGATCTGCGATAGTCATGTCGGGGAACCAGACGCAGTCAATGCAATCGAGAAGGTCTTAATTCATATAGATCGCTCGGCGACATCTTTGACAACGCTGTGGACGAGTCTCAAGGAAAAAGGATTTCAACTACATGGAGATCGCGAGTTGGTGGCGAATTATGGCGAATATCTGCAACTCGCCGCAGATGGTAAATGGTACCAGCCCTCACTACGCAAAATTATCGCCTTCAAATCCGTTAAGAATGTGGATGAGGCGATCGCAAAGATCGACCGTTACAGCAGCGGACACACCGATTGTATCGTTACCGATTCTTATTTAGAAACCCAGCAATTTGTGGCGGGAATCAATAGTGCTTGCGTGTATATCAATGCTTCGCCCCGCTTTTATCGCTACCAGCGCGGTAGCGATCGGATCTGGCTGGGGATGTCAAATTATCATGGTTCCCAGCGCGGGGCGATCGGACTGACGGCATTAATCGCCACACAGCAAGTTACCATGGGTTGAGCTGGAGATCGATTCGGTTAGTTGGCGGCGCGACGCGGACGGGGCGGCGGCACGCTGGGACTGTCACTGCTACGATCGCGTTGCTCTTCGCCATCGCGCGAGCGGCGAGTGGGCGCAATCCGATTTGGTTTGCTGCCTGACGATCTCTGGTCTGAACCTGTGGCTCGATCGGGGGTATCATCAGCGTCTCGAAAGCGAGAGCTGCTGCTACCATAGACATCTAAATGAATAGATTGACCGACCGTAGCTGCTGCGGCTTGGAGGACTGTCCGCACAGCTTGAATATTGCGACCGCCGCGACCGAAGGCACTGCCTTGGTCGTCACTGGCAACCGCCACGCGAATCCAGACCCGATGGCGATCGATCGTGTACTCACAATCGACACCCATCGCCGCTGCATCACTCAGAAATGGTTGAAATAAAAATTTGACTATTTGCCCGTAATCAGGCAAATTTGAGTCGGGTGTCGCAACTGTCACTTGGTTTTGTTACCTGTTGGTTCGAGCAAATTTGCTTTTTCCAGAATCCGGCGCACGGTATCGGTCGGCTGGGCACCTTGAGAGAGTCTTTTGGCGATCGCTTCGTTGTCGAGACGCACTTCGTCGGTTCTAGGGTTGTAAAAGCCCAATTCTTCTAAGGGACGACCATCGCGTCTGGAGGTACTTTGCATCGCCACGAGCCGGTAGCTAGCTTCGCGCTTTTTACCAAATCTTTTGAGCCGTATTTTAATCATTTTGAAGCAGTTTAGCTGTTAATATGAGTGAGCTGGATGATTGACCCACAGCCTTCCAACTATAGCACAGTGGTGGCGGAATCTGAATTTTGTTTGCGCCCAAATTAAGCTGAATATCCATACCTAGTTCCACACAATACAGATCGGCTATGAAAGTAATTGGGTTAATGAGTGGGACTTCCGTCGATGGGATCGATGCCGCCTTGGTCGAAATTACGGGGACGACGCTCGATTTGCGGGTAGAGTTGTTGGCTGGGGAGACTTATCCTTATCCAGATAGCTTGCGATCGCAAATTCTCGCTATCTGCGGTGGAGCCAAATTAGCAATGGTTGAATTAGCCGCCTTAGATGATGACATCGCGGCGTGTTTCGCCCAGGCGGCGATCTCGATTCAAGCTCAAGCTGGTCACGATCAAGCCGAGGCCATTGGCTCCCACGGTCAAACCGTCTTCCATCGGCCTAAAGCTGCTGACAGCATGGGTTATAGCCTACAACTCGGTCGAGGCGAACTAATTGCCGCGATCGCCCAGATAACCACCATCGATAACTTTCGGGCTGCCGATATCGCCGCCGGCGGCCAAGGTGCGCCGCTGGTACCCAAACCCGATGCCTACTTGCTGAGTCATCCGATCGAACATCGGTGCATTCAGAATATTGGCGGCATTGGCAATGTTACCTATCTACCGCCGCACAGCCAGGCCGATTGGGAGCAGCAGATTCGGGGTTGGGATACCGGGCCGGGGAATAGTTTGCTCGATCTAGCCGTAACACAACTGAGTGAGGGCAAACTCACATTTGATCGCGATGGTGCCTGGGCGGCCACTGGGCATGTCTGTCAACCGCTCGTCCAAACATGGTTGGCACAGGATTATTTTGGCATTGCCCCCCCCAAATCGACGGGGAGAGAGCTATTTGGCGATGAGTATCTCCAATGTTGTATCGCGGATGCAGCAGCATTCAAGCTCAGTTCAGCCGATTTATTGGCAACGCTCACCGATCTGACTGCGAGCAGTATCGCTGATAGTTACCGTCGCTTTTTACCCAAATTACCCGATCGCGTATTACTATGTGGGGGCGGCAGTCGCAATCTCTATCTGCGACAACGGCTCCAAGCGCAGTTGCCAAATATCGAAGTCGTCACAACCGACGAAGCGGGTGTAAATGGCGATTATAAAGAAGCGATCGCCTTTGCGGTGTTGGCGTATTGGCGACATCATGGCATCCCTGGCAACTTACCCACAGCTACTGGTGCCAAATACCCCGTCTTACTAGGTGATGTCCATCCTTGACAATGAATTGGGTATATTGAGAATAAGCGCATCTACAACCGCCCACAAATTTAGATTCTTAAATCGGGCGATTCTGTCTGTCTCAATCGATCTACAGTAGGTATCTGACGCAGCATCCATCATCCTATCCGATCGCGTTCGTTTCGATGTTCAATTTTTATTTTCAAATCGACACTACTAAATTGTTCGCAATCTCATTATCGAGCGGCATGGAGGCATCGATCGCGTGAGAGATGAATATTATGGTCGCTTACTCGTTCAACGCTATCAACTCTTGGAGATCGCGGGGAAAGGCTCTATGGGGCAAGTGTATCAAGCGAAGGATACACTATTGGGTGGCGTGATTGTAGCCGTCAAGTTTTTATCGCGATCGAAAATGAACCAGCGGGTGCGGGACAGATTTATGCGCGAAGCAACGATCAGTGCTTTATTGGGAGAAAAAAGCATCCATATCGTCAAAGTCCGCGACTATGGTGTCGATGATGAGGAAATGCCCTTCTATGTGATGGAATACCTCAAAGGCGATAGTCTCAAAGAGGCGATGCAGAATAAACCCATGCCGCTGCCCAAGTTCTTTAGCTTCATGCGGCAGATCTGTTTGGGCTTACAATGCGCTCACGATGGGATCGAAATCGATGGTAATGTGACGCAAGTTGTCCACCGCGATATTAAGCCCAGCAATATTATCATTGTCAAAGACGCGACCTTGGGAGAGCTAGTGAAGGTGTTAGATTTTGGCATCGCCCTACTCAAATCCGACGAGTCGCCAACTGGATTTATGGGTACGCCAGCTTACTGTTCTCCCGAACAGATGGATGGCAAAACATTGGATAATCGGGCGGATATTTACAGCTTGGGCATTATGATGTTCCAAATGCTCACTGCCGAACTGCCGTTAAAACCCAAAGCTAGTTCTTTTGAGGGGTGGTTTCAGTCCCATCATTATCAAAAACCAAAATTATTTAGCGAAGTTAAAGCACCACTAAATTTGCCGCAGGCATTGATGGATATTGTCAATCAGTGTATGGCAAAAACTGCCGAACAGCGTCCGAGTAGCGTCACTGAAGTGCTCAAAGTCCTCGAACAAATCGAACAGAACTCAGCCCAAACTTCAGCACCCTTAGCCTCACAACCCAATCCCCAATCAGCTCCTACTCCAACTACGGCTGAAGCCATCTGTCTGCAAAGCACCTGGCCGAAAGACAAGCCCAGAGCGGAAATAGTCTTTCCACAGCTCATTCCGTACCAGCAGACTGAATTAGCCACGATGTGGATCATGCTCTCGCGCAGTGATATTGAAAAATATCAAAATAATAAACCACATTCTCAGTTTCTGTTTGTGGGTTCGCCGCATCCGATGCTGCTGTGGCTGACGACGCTGTACCAAGACGAGCAACAACATCGGATGCTACCTTGTTATCTAGATCTCAAAAAACCCATTGGCGAAAAAATTCTCCAAATTCTCACCCAGACTGGTAGCTATCGCTTAATTCTCTTTGCCCTCGAAGGTGACGAACGCTGCGTTTGTACGATCGAAGGTAAAGTGCCGGCTCGCAAAATTCAACTATTGAAGGAGTGGTCGTTAGAAAGTCAAAATACCTCCGCTACTCACGGCCAAATTAAGGAAAGTAAGCGATCGCTCAAGGAAGAATTAGAAGCTCTCAAACCCAAACTTGTAGCGAGTCTACAGCGTCAGATTTCCAAGAAAAATTGAAATTAGCTATGCTAAAGTTCATGGGAGCGAGAAAAACTTTCTCGCTCCCATCATGATATCGATTCGATCGGTTCTTTAGCCAATCTTCGCACTAATTAGTACTCGACTATTTAGGCGCAGGGGGAGCAGTCGGCTCTGGAGTGCTAGGTGTGCTAGGTGTGCCAGGAGTACTAGGTGCAGTTGGTGCTGGCGCAGCAGCAGGTGCGGATTGATTAGCGATTTGGACTAATTGACCCAACAATCCTTGCAGTGCTTTTTGGCCATTAGGTGCTTCAGCCAGTGCTTTGTCTGGGCCAACTTCACCCACATAAGCTTTAACGTAATCGTTATATGCACCAACTGAGGCATTCAGCTTAGTAGCACTGATGTTACCGTTGCTAGCACGCATCCCGCGAACGGTACTTGCAAGGTTAGCAGCCGCTTTACCAGTTGCACCATCAGCAGGTACGCCACTAGGTAATAATGAAGCTACTAGTGGCGCGGGTTCGGCACCATTAATCACATCAAATGTCGCAGCATCGCCAACAGCATTGGCTGTCAAGGACTGTGAAAACTGGTTGACAGCACTTTGGCTTTGGGATTCATACGATGGTTCGCCACCGCCACGGATACCACCACCACCAGTATTGGTAATAGAGTTGAAGGTGTTGCCGTTATCGGAACCGTTACCCACCTGGGCACTAGCTGGAGTGAGAGTGAGTGCAACTAGACTAGCTACAGCACCCATTCCTA
>NZ_JANNDR010000262.1:0-18866 GCF_031378165.1 Chamaesiphon sp. OTE_75_metabat_556 | reverse complement strand
GGCAAGAAACGATCGATCCCGATACCAACGAACCGATTATTTCTGGCTTCCAAGGTACGAGTATGGCTGCGCCGCATGTTGCTGGCGTGGCTGCTTTGATCGAATCAACTGGTGTCACCGCACCCGATGAAGTCTTCGCCGTTCTCCAACAATCCGTCCGCAAAATCGAGGCAGATCCGCAGAACTTCTACGGTGCTGGGCATCTCGATGCGGCTAGTGCGGTCAAACTCGCCCAAAAAGGCAAGATCACCTTCAATGATTTCTTCCGCTGGTTGCGCGATAATGGTTATCTCAATCTCCGGTTCTGGATCGATGGTGGTGCGGTTGCTTTATTACCCAAGGTCGCGATGGTACTCGGTTCGTATCTGCTCGCCTTCTTGATTCGCAATTACGTCCCCTTTGGTTTCCCTCTCTTTAGCGGGATGATTGCGGGTAGCAGTGGGTTGTTCTTCCTCAAAGGATTCTATGTCTTCGACTTACCCCAAGCCCCATTCCGCCTGTTGGGTAGCTCGATTCCCGAATTGGGAAATGCGATCGCCGGTAACAGTATTTTAAATCCGGTGTTCGCCAGTGTCCTTATTCCGCTACTATTACTAGTGTTCTGCTGGTCGCTTCCTCAGGGAAAATGGTTTGCAGTCGGTACTAGTTTGGGTGTAGCTGCTTGTCTGTTGGTGAGTGCAGTCGTCTCTCCCCAAGTCTGGCTACTCGGTGACAGCGGGATCGCTCGTGGTTTCTTGGTAGTAAATGGGTTGTTGTGTTTTGGTTTAGCAAGGTTCGCAGCGAGCGGAGATTCTCAAACAGTATGATTACGGCGATCGGTGAAATTGAACATAAAGGTTTTGGTACTGGTGCGTGGGCATTGGTAGCGGAGGATGGCACGACTTACGAGTTGTTGGATTGCCCTCGCGATTTACGTCGAGTTGGATTGCATGTGAAGGTGCAGGGGACATTAAATGATGATGTCATGACCCTGGCGATGATTGGGAAGGTCTTAAATGTCAATTCGTTTGAGATTTTAGAAAATCCTTCTTCGGTTGAATAAATACTAGTTGTGAATAATATAAGGTAGGGACAGAGTTTTTGTCCCTACCTTTGTCGTTTTCGATCGAACCAACCGAGGCAACTACCCGATCGCCATACCACAGAGGCTAAAAAATCGCCTGATCGTGTGCTAAAATACGATGTTTGGACTCTAAATATCAACTCTTCGACTTCTTGTAACGAGATGAATCGAGATATGTAGATGTAGGCGACACATTATTAACTGATTTAATTTAGTCAACGTGCGTGTACATCGATAGGAGGCGGATTAAGACTGAAGAGAACACCACTAGGATAAACTATAATATTGCATGGCCAGTCAGAAAACAGTAGATATCGGCTTCACCCTCGACGATTTCGCAGCCTTACTCGATAAATACGATTACCACTTTAGCCCTGGCGATGTCGTTGCTGGTACCGTATTCAGCTTGGAGCCACGGGGTGCGCTGATTGACATTGGCGCGAAAACTGCCGCCTATATTCCGATCCAGGAGATGTCGATCAACCGTGTCGATCAGCCTGAAGAAGTCTTACAGTCTAACGAGACTCGCGAATTTTTTATCCTCACCGATGAGAACGAAGACGGGCAACTGACCCTCTCAATCCGCCGGATCGAGTACATGCGGGCATGGGAACGCGTCCGCCAGCTTCAAGCTGAAGATGCGACCGTTCGCTCCCAAGTATTCGCAACCAACCGTGGTGGTGCCCTCGTCCGCATTGAGGGGTTGCGCGGATTTATTCCTGGCTCTCACATCAGCACCCGCAAAGCCAAGGAAGAATTAGTTAACGAAGAACTCCCCCTCAAGTTCCTCGAAGTTGATGAAGATCGCAACCGTCTTGTCCTGAGTCATCGTCGCGCACTAGTCGAACGGAAGATGAATCGTCTGGAAGTTGGCGAAGTGGTGATCGGTTCGGTACGCGGCATCAAACCTTACGGTGCGTTCATCGACATCGGTGGCGTCAGCGGATTATTGCACATTTCCGAGATTTCTCACGACCACATCGATACGCCACATAGCGTCTTCAACGTCAACGATGAAGTCAAAGTGATGATCATCGATCTAGACGCCGAGCGCGGTCGGATCTCGCTGTCTACCAAGCAATTGGAGCCAGAACCAGGTGACATGATCAAAAATCGCGATCGTGTCTATGAAATGGCTGATGAAATGGCCGCTAAATATCGCGAGATGTTGCTAGCTAAAGCTTCTGGTCAGCCCTTAGAATCGATCGAGCTTCCTACTGCTGTCGAAGAGCCGCTCGATCTAGTCGAAGAAGAAATCCCCTCAGCGATGGAAGAAGCTGAAATCCCACCAGAACCAGTAGTAGCAGAAGCTACCGAAGAAGTAGTTGCCGAAGAAGTAGTTACCGAAGTCTAAGTCAAATTTGATTTCTACTAGCTAAAATAATAAAAAGAGGGCTAGCCCCTCTTTTTATTTTCACAGCGCGAGAACGATTGCACGAGGTTCAATTTTCCCACCTAAAAACCCAGTTATCAATTATTCACTATCAATTATCAATTAATTTAACTATGCCTCCAAAATGGCCGCGCGAACCCGATCGAAACGACCCCGAATATCGGAGATTAGACGATATCTGGACTTTTGCCGCCAATGTTGCTGTCTTTGCTGCTACCAATTCTGGCATGTGGTTCTTTAATATCTTCCTGCGTGCAAACTGGAGTTGGGCGGAATCAATGACCGGGATCTGGGCACTAGTGTTACTAGTTCACGCATTATACGTATTCAAGATCGCCAACTACTCCCCAAAATCTAATGGCTAACAATCAACAAATCGAAGACCTCGCAGCCGAAATCGGCGATAAAGTCTATATCGACGTCGCTAAATGGCACCTCTATCTCAAAGATGCCAAACTTCATACCACTGTAGCCGAACAAGTATTTCCATTACTAAATAACGGCCTCAATGGCGACAAACTCACCGAAATCCTGACCAATATCTCGATCGATCTCGGCGGCGGCAGACTCAAAACATCCCTGCTCAATCTGATCCCTGTCACTGCTCAAGCCCGCCTCATGGATGTTCTCCAAGACTATGAGCGAGATATGTAGATATTGCTTGCGGAATCTCTAGCTGTTGGGTGTTGCTATCGCGCGACCCAATCTACAGAAGATCGATCCACTCTACTCCCAACTCCCAACTCCCAACTTATCGATGATTGACCTTGTAGACATTAAACGCGATATTAACATCCTGACCGATCGCCTGGGCAAGACCCAGCAATATCTTTGACGTCCCCGCACTAACGGCCAAAATTCAAGACTTAGAGCAAGTAGCTGCCCAGCCAGAATTTTGGGATAACCAAAATGTGGCGCAAGCTGCCATGCAAGAACTTAACGACTACAAATCTCACCTAGAGCAGTTTCAAGGCTGGCAAAACAGCGTCACCGATGCCCAAACTGCCTTAGAACTGCTGGAACTCGAACCAGACGAGGCTCTGTACCAAGAAGCCAAATCCAACCTCTCCCAGATGAGTGTAGAACTCGATCGATGGGAACTAGAACAACTATTATCAGGGACATACGATGCGAAGGGGGCAGTTCTTACAATCAATGCCGGGGCAGGGGGTACGGATGCCCAGGATTGGGCTGAGATGCTCCTGCGGATGTACACCCGTTGGGCGGAGGCTCGCAATTTCAAAGTCCAGCTTGCCGAAATCTCCGAAGGAGAAGAAGCCGGACTAAAATCCGCGACGCTAGAAATCGAGGGGAAATATGCCTACGGTTATCTTCGCAGTGAGAAAGGTACCCATCGTCTCGTCAGAATCTCGCCCTTCAATGCCAATGACAAACGGCAAACGAGTTTTGCAGGCGTGGAAGTGATGCCGCTGATTGATAATTCCGTCCAGCTCGATATCCCCGACACCGATCTGGAAATCACGACCACCCGTGCGGGCGGTAAAGGCGGACAAAATGTGAATAAGGTCGAAACAGCCGTGCGGATTGTTCACAAGCCGACAGGGGTCGCCGTGCGCTGTACTCAGGAGCGCAGTCAACTTCAGAACAAAGAGAAAGCTCTAGTAATTCTCAAAGCGAAATTACTGATTATCGCCCAGGAGCAAAAGACTAAAGAGATCGCTGAAATTCGGGGTGATGTGGTGGAAGCTGCCTGGGGTCAACAAATTCGCAACTATGTGTTTCATCCCTATCAAATGGTCAAGGATCTGCGGACAAGTGTGGAGACAACAGCCGTTGGTGATGTGATGAATGGCGAAATTAATGAGTTTATCGAAGCTTATCTGCGGCAAGAAAATCAGATGGTGGGTGAGTAGTCGATCTAACAGGGCAAACACAAGGGTTAGCCATACAAACTTTTCGACTCAATTTTGAAAATGCTATATTTTACCTAGAAAATGGGTAGCCTAATATTGCAGATTTACTGGTTTTAAGCTGTTCGATGAGAACTAATTTATCTAAAGGCAAACTTATAAAATGGAATGACGAACGTGGGTTCGGTTTTATTCAAGCTATCGATAGCAGTCAAGAAGTTTTCTTGCACATTTACGAACTCAAAGATGCAACGCGTCGCCCACAAGTAGATGATACCATTTACTACTATGTTGTAGCTGAGAAAGATGGTAAACGTCGTGCTAATAACGCTTTTATTTTAGGAGCGAGAAAGAAGCCAGCGTTATCCTCCCGATCTTTGATTAGCATGGCAACCTCGCCTTTCCTGATCCAGAAGATATTACTACTTTCAATTTTGCCTTTACTTTGCTCGATTCATTTTTTTGCAACGATACGTAATCCACTGCCACTCGTCCTCTATCCGATAATGAGTGTCTTTACTTATGCCTTATATGCTGATGATAAGTCTCGTGCAAATCGAGGAAAGTGGAGAATCTCAGAGCAGAATCTGCATTTATGGGAACTTGCAGGTGGATGGTTAGGTGGATTTGCTGGGCAGCAAATCCTACGCCATAAAAACAAAAAAAAGTCTTATCAGATTAAGTTTTGGACGATCGTCATCATCCACCAAGCTGGTTGTTTGTGCTGCCTACTTCTAGTGCGATAGCACAAATTCACCTAAAGAGACTGACTCGCCCAGTAGTTGGCAACTTCTAAAGCTGCCGCTACTACCCGAAAATGCTCATCCTGCTGGAGCTGGGAGATCGCAGCCTTGGTAGCCGGATTTTGGAGGCTTTGGAGCGCGATCGCAGCTCGCCACCGATTGCGCCAGATAGGATCTTTACATAATTCTAAAAGTAACGCTAACGATCGATCAGCTACAGGTGAAGTTAATAAATGTCCCAGTGCCAAAATCCCCACCTCTTTTACTGATTGTGTCTCATCGGCGATCGCGATTTCAGAAATAGTTAAAAGTTCTGAATGATAATTAGTATCGAGTAATAAGGGGATAATACTTTGACGGACTAACCAACTATCGGTCTTCCGAAATAAAGTTACTAATAATGGGATTGCGCGATCGCCAAAATCGACGATCGCATTTGCCGCTTCACCCATGACATTCGGATCGCCATCGCTGTTAATCACACCTGTTAGGAGTTGAAATGACGCCTCGACCCGATGATTGCCCAAGCCCATCACCGCCAGCCGCCGTTGGATAAAATCAGTAGATGTTAATAATCGGGCGAGTAATGGGATAGCTAAATCGGCAGGAACCTGGGCTAATTTGTCTAATGCTACTCTTTGTTTATCGATCGCGCGACCGCGTAAATCTCGATCAATCTGCTCTAGATCGATCTGCAATTCATCATTGTCAGACATTCAATTATTCAGAGGTGGGAGCTAGACTTAAATTTTACACTTAATTTAAATCATCGGGGGCTACAATCGATGTTAGGTATCGATCGATTCGATACGTTCGAGCGCAAATTGGCTAGGTGCTAAATTTTGACTCGATCGACTATCAACTATCAACTATCAACTATTCCCAGAATGCGCCAAACAACTTATGATGTCGTGCTGTATGGAGCTAGTGGCTTCGTCGGACAGCAAACTGTGCGGTATTTTGCCGAGCATACTCAGCCTGGTGAAGTGCGGTGGGCGATCGCCGGTCGCGATCGCCAGAAGTTAGAATCAGTGATGGCTCAAGTTGGGGTGGATGTCGATATCCTCGTGGCGGATAGTCAGGATCGGGCGGCGATCGATGCGATCGGATCGCAAACGCGGGTAGTGTTGAATACAGCGGGGCCATTTGGGGTATATGGAGATGAAATTGTGGCGGCTTGCGTACGCCACCAAACGCATTATGTGGATATTACGGGCGAAACGCCGTGGGTGAGGGATTTAATCGATCGACACCACACTCAAGCTGCTGCGGATGGGACGCGGATTATTCCTTGTTGTGGCTTTGATTCGGTGCCGTCGGATTTGGGTGCGTATCTGGTGGTGCGTTATCTCCAGCAGGAACGCGGGGTGGATTGTCAGCAGGTGAAGGCTTATTATCAAGCGGCTGGCGGGTTTAATGGTGGTACATTGGCTTCGGGTTTAGATCTTTACGATCGCGGTCAATTGGAGCGAGTTACTAACCCGTTTTTGCTCAATCCGCCGGAATCCGTACCGACAGATCTAGAGCGGCATCGTGACCCCATTACGCCGCAATTCGATGGAGATGTGGAGACTTGGACTGCACCATTTTTTATGGGGCCGGTGAATACGCGGATCGTGCGGCGGAGTTGGGCGTTATTCGATCGATGGCAGGAGTCTTATGGGGCGGATTTTGGTTATCAGGAATATTTGAAGTTCGATCCGCAGTGGGGGTGGTTGCCAGCGGCGGCGATGGTGGGAGGTTTGGCGTTAATTGCTGGCGCGATTCAGGTGCCGCCCTTGCGTGCACTGTTACTGAAGGGGATGCCGCAGCCAGGGACTGGCCCGACAGAGCAAGCGATGAATGAGGGGTGGTTTCGGTGCGAATTATTGGGCTGGGGGAGTGATGGCTCGCGGGTGCGGGGACTAATTGCCGATGTGGGCGATCCAGGCAATCGGGCGACTGTGAAGTTTGTGTGTGAGTCGGCGTTGGGGTTGGTGCTAGATTTTGATAGGTTGCCAGGTGGGATCGAGCGGGGTGGGGTGTTGACGCCAGCAACGGGGTTAGGGGCGGTGTTGGTGGCGCGGTTGAGGGCGGCGGGAATGCGGATTGAGGTTGAGAGTGTTGAGCCACAGACGATCGACTAGGTACGATCGCCCAAAACATTCACTCGATCGATGGTAAGTTAAATATTCTCGCCGAGACTGTGGGTAATCTAGTTAAATCACCCCACCTGATTCGATCGCAGCAGTTGACAGTTGGCAGTTGCGGCGCGCGCACGCCTTTGTTCCCCGACGTAAAAAGCGTGACAAGACAGACAGTTGAGAGTTAACGTAAAGCTGGAATTACCCACGAGCTGGAGATCGATGTTCGAGCTGCACAGTGTAATTTGGCTATTCTCATACTTGCTAATCCATGTATATTTACTTGCACGGTTTTGCGTCTGGGCCGGGATCTACCAAAGCCATCTATCTTCGGGAACAGTTTGCCAAAATTGGCATCGAGTTACAAGTTCCCGATCTCAATCAAGATGACTTTCCGCATCTGACAGTTTCACGACAGATCGCTCAAGTTGTCAATTTATTTCCTCAAGATGGCACTCCAGTCACGTTAATTGGATCTAGTCTCGGCGGATGGGTGTCAACAATCATCGCTCAAGACTATCCTCAAGTTGAGAAGTTAGTACTGTTGGCACCAGCTTTTGATTTTCTGAATCATTGGCTACCAAAAATTGGCGATCGCCAATTAAATTTGTGGAAAAACACCTATTATTTACCTATCTACCATCATGCTCTCAAAAATTTATCACCCCTACATTACAATTTCGTTGTTGACGCTCGTCGATATCCTCTTTCTCAGATCGATCGGGTCTTACCCACTCTAATTATTCATGGTATTAATGATGACGTAATTCCCATTTCTGCAAGTCGAGACTTTCGCAAAGATCGGCATTGGGTCGAGCTGCTGGAGTGGGAGAGCGACCACCAGCTTACCAATATCAGCGATCGAATTTGGACAGAGATTTGTGACTTCAGTCACTGATAAATGTATCGATCGTAACTTTTTATCGGCGATCGAGCCAATTGATCGCCGAATTACATTCATGTTGACTTACCTACATAAATTGTCGTAGAATATTAATTAATCTTAAAAATTAGTTAAGTGGCAGTGTCTAAAGCAGAGCGCACTAAACAAAAAATCGTTGAAAATGCTGCAATCGTTTTTAACAAACGTGGTTATTTTGGGTCTTCGATTGCCGATATTATGCGCCTGACCGGGTTGGCGAAAAGTGGCATTTATCATCATTTTAAAAGTAAAGATGAAATTGCCGTCGCGGCCTTTGACTATACCCTCGGTTTGATTCTCGAAGCTGCGCTGGCCAAAGTATCGATTCAAGAAACGGCGATTGATCGATTACACGCTTTTGCAGATAGTTTCAAAGGCTTTACCGCCCAGCCAATTGGGGCGGGTGGCTGTCCGATTTTGAACACAGCAGTGGAGAGTGATGATACCCACCCCCTGTTACGCACCCACGTCCAAGCCGCCGTCAATAATCTTCGCGCACTGATTGCCAGTATCGTTGAGCTAGGCATTCGCCAGGGCGAACTAGCTGATACTACCGACCACGAAAAAGTTTCAACGATTCTATTCGTGACGATCGAAGGAGCAATTATGATGAGCAAATTGTACGGTGACGATACTTATCTCGATCTCGCGATCGCTCATCTTCATGACTATATCAACGGATTAGCTACTGTCAAATAATTGGGTAGGGGCAATTCATGAATTGCCCCTACCCAATTATTTGTCCCAATTAAAATTCAGTGACAATGTTAAGTTGTCGGCGGTAAGATGACCCGTTTAGCCAAACCGAGCTTTTGCAATAATTGAATCGACCACCAAGTCATATCCAGTTCCCACCACTGCCAGCCACCTTTGGCGACATTGGGATACGCATGGTGATTATTGTGCCAGCCTTCGCCATAAGTCAGCAGAGCCGCCCACCAGAGATTGCGCGAATTGTCATCCGATTCGTGTGTCCGGTAGCCAGTGATGTGACTAGCCGAATTGATCAGCCAAGTACTGTGCCACAGAATCACCGCTCGGACAAATACACCATAAATCACAAACGACCAACCACCGATCGCATACAATAGCAATCCAACCGGGATTTGTAAAAACAGAAAATATTTATCGAGCCAGCGGTAGTAAGCATCTTTAGCTAAATCTGGTGCTGCTTTCTTATACTCATCAATGTTAAAGAAATTAGCTTTTGGGTAAAAAATCCACAACATGTGACTCCACCAGAACCCCCGCTTCGCCGAGTAGGGATCTTTGTCCCAATCTTCGGTATACAAGTGGTGCTGGCGATGTCCGGCTACCCAGAAAATCGGGCCGCCTTGGAGTGCTAATGCGCCGAGGGTCGCAAAGACATATTCGAGCGGTTTGGGTACCTGAAAACTGCGGTGTGTCAGCAAGCGGTGAAAGCCCAAACAAATCCCGATCGATCCAAACAGCCAATGCAATACGATTGCCGCTCCGAGTGCCGACCAATTAAAATACCACGGTGCCGCCAAAGCGATTAGATGAAAAGAGCCAAAAAAGAATACATTCGTCCAACTTAGTGGTGCCGTTTCCTTCGGCTGCGAGCTATGCTCGCGCTTCTCTAACAAATTAGCAGTCATAAATAATTAGGTTTGAGGTTTGAGGTTTTAGGCTGTGGATTTTAAGTTCCCCTCATCCCTAACCGCTAATCCCCAACCCCTAATTTGGACATTGGGTTCGGCATCTAGGTATAGTAGAAAGAGGAGTTGCAAGTAACGCTTGCATTTACATCCTAACAAGCTTTTTTTGATTGTGCAAGTATCACTTGCATATTCGGTCGATCGCTACTTCAGTAAGTTGATATAACCAATACCCCATGACATCTTCTCGTAATCTGAACCGCCAAAAAATCATCCAGGCCGCGATCGAATTATTTGCCAGCCAGGGGGTGAGTGAGACGACGACCAAGCAGATTGCGGAACTCGCGCAGGTAAATGAGGTAACTTTGTTTCGCCAATTTGGGAATAAACATGGCTTATTGCTGGCGGTAATTGAAGACGCGGATGTGTTCGCGCAATTGGGACAGAGTTTGACCACAGAATTACCACCAGCGAGTAATTTGGCAGAAATGCTCCGCACCTATGCCAATACCTGTCTCCAAGCCCTAGAACAAACTCCCGCCGTGATTCGATCGCTCGTTGGTGAATCGGGGCAATATTCCCCCGAAAATCGCCAAGGCTTGGGACGCAGTTTCGATCGAGCCAATCGCCGCGTTGCTAAGTATTTAAAAACTAATATCGGCGAATCGCAGTCGGATTTACAGTTACCGATCGAGCAATTAACCAGCTTGTTGCATACCTTATTATTCGGCTATGCGACGATCGAATTAACTAGCGAATTTCATGGTTTGTGGCGCGACCGAGCGGATTTTCTCGATCGAGTGGTGGCATTATTTCTAGCTGGTGCGGTGGCTGGAACTTCGCCACAATTAACTGTAGCTACTAGCTCCGAACATCTGGTAATTCAACTCGATTTACCCGAAGCAATCGTGCATCAAATCCTTCAGCAAGCCAAAAAACATAGTCTGCAAACCAACGCGTTGGTTTATGTTTTATTTGGAGCGGGATTGAGTGCGAATGAGCTGGTGTCATTGACTCGATCGAATCATTTGAGTAGTAGCGATCGCCAATTATTGCAAATAACGCACGGCTCGGCGCGTCAAGTACCAGTCAATCAATGGATTCTCGGTAAACGCTACGGTTCCTATCTCAAAAATCCCCTCACACAATGGCTTAGAAGCCGCAAAGACACTAATCCGGCTCTATTCATCAATTCGGATGGAATGGCATTAACACAGGCAGATTTGAGCCAACTGTGGCAACAATCGATTGGCGAACTGTTAGCCCCGATGGGCGCACCACCGACGATCGAGCAGGCTCAAGCTACTTGGTGTGTGGAAATGATCGTGAGGGGATTATCGATCGAAGCGATGCAAGTACTGACCGGATGGGAAATCAGTCAACTCGAACCTTATGTACTTCGAGCCAAAGAGTTGACAGTTTTAGCACAGGCATTTACTGTCGATACAGCATCGCGATCGATCTAGTTGGAGTTTGAGTAGCATTGGCACCAACCACCGAGTTAAGGATTCTGAATTAATCGAAACCTGCTTCTGAAGCGGGTTTTTGCTGAGAGCGGAAAATCTTTCTAGAGTTTACTGACACGGTATCAACAGATCGAGATGGAGGAGGATTTAGTGGACTTTTGCGGTCGATCATTGGCGTAGCCTCTGTGCCAGAGAATCGAAGTTTACACCGAACATCATCTCAGGACTCGATCAAGTTATGCTATTGGAATTTAACCCCGATGTTGATGTCCTGGTTTGCTCGACAAGGCGATCGAGTATTACGCCCAAAACAAATCGCGATTTTTGAAGCTTGTGCGATCGGGTTAATCTCTGCGCTGGCAGCGGTTAGTCTCAAACAGTCGGTATTGTGGTTGGAAGGCTGGCGGGTGGGTTTGACGGGCATCTATCCAGCTTGGCTGGTACTCCCGCTGGTGGGGATTGTCGGTGGGGGTTTGAGTGGCTTACTGGTGGAAAGATTCGCTCCAGAAGCAACTGGCAGTGGTATTCCTCAAGTTAAGGCTGCGTTAGGGTATGTCCCGATCGCCTTGGATCTACGGGTGGCGGTGGTAAAATGGCTGGGCACTTGTCTCTCACTTGGTACTGGCTTAGTTCTGGGGCGACAAGGCCCCACCGTGCAGATTGGCGCAGCTCTAGCCGCTCAATTGAGCTATTGGACAAATACTTCTCCCACCTATCAACGTCAATTGATTGCCGCAGGAGCAGCGGCGGGGCTAGCTGCAAGTTTTAATGCACCGCTGGCAGGGGTAATATTTGTTATTGAAGAACTCTTACAAGATTTGCCCGATCTGACTTTGGGGACAGCGATTATCGCGGCAGTAGTGGGTGGGGTGGTTTCATTGGGGCTGGGTGGGCGCGGGATGATTCCCGATTTGAATAATCTTCAGATCCAATTTTCCGTGGCTGAGATTCCCCTGCTGATGGTGGTGGGGATGCTGGGCGGATTAGTGGGTGCGATTTGCAATCGGAGTTTACTAGCAAGTTTGCAGTTCTATCACGATCGATTTCACGGTCGATCGTTAGCTGTTAAAATCGCTGTAGCTGGTGGCGTCACCGGAATTATTACTTCTCTCTTGCCAGATGCTTTACAAGGGAGTAGAGATTTAAAAGATTTTTTGGTAATTGGTGATATTCAATGGCAAACCGCAGCCTGGATTTTGGTGAGTCAATTTTTGATGTGCTTAGTCGCATTTGGTTCGACGGCTCCAGGCGGACTATTATCACCGAGTTTGGTTTTGGGTGCCGCGTTGGGAAATTTAGTAGCTACAGGTATTCAGAGTGGCTATCATAGCGATCTGCTGCCCTTCAATCCGATTCTGAGTTCGCCGACAGTTTACGCTCTAACAGGGATGAGCGCGGTGTTTAGTGCCATTACCCGCCGCCCAATCATGGCGATTGCCCTCGTCTGGGAAATGACTGCTCAGTTCGATCTAATTTTACCCCTAATGATTGGCTCTGTCGTTGCCTATCTAGTCGCTGAACAACTATTTCCCGACTCTATTTATCAACATTTACTCACCCGCAAGGGAATTAATATCGAACGTCCAAATTTAGCAGATCGACGGTGGGAAGGTTTAATCGCCGCTGACATCATGCAACGGCGGGTGGAGACACTTGCTAGTCAAATGCCGATCGAAGAAGCTATCCAAGCCTTTGCGCGTTCCCACCATCGGGGATTTCCGATTCTAGATGAGGGTATATTAGTTGGCATCCTCACTCAGAGCGATTTGGCTGCGCTCCCATCCCAGCTTTGGGATCTGAACACGCCCCTGAGTAAAATCATGACAAAGCGGGTAATTACAGTTACGCCCCAAGATACGCTCACATCCATCTTGCATTTATTAGATCGCCATCAAGTCAGTCGTTTGCCAGTGATTGAGGGGCGCAGACTGGTGGGAATCATTACCCGTGCCGATATTATTCGCTGTGAAGCCGAGCGGGTAAGTAGTAAGATTAGTCTCCTCAAACCACAACCAAATCCCTCTTATCTCGTCTATCAAACTCGATCTCCAGCTACGGGTAAGGGACGATTACTAGTACCCCTGAGCAATCCCCACACTGCCGATCTCCTACTGCGACTGGCTGCGGAAATAGCCAGAGAAAACGACTACGAATTAGAATGCCTCTGTGCGATCGTCATCCCTCATGCCAGTTCCCCGACTGAAACCGCTGTAGATATTAGATCTAGTCGTCAACTATTAGAACGAGCCACCGCCCAAGGCAAAATCTGGGATATTCCGGTACATACTCAAATCCGCGTCGCTCACGATCCGGCTAGTACCATTCTAGAGACAATTAAAGAGCGACATATCGATCTCCTTTGCATGGGTTGGCAGGGTAAAACATCTACTCCAGGTCGGATGCTTGGGAATACCGTGGATACGGCAATTAGACAAGCTCCTTGTCCGGTGGTATTAATTAAATTGGGTAAAAAGTTGCAAAATGTCAGCCAATTATCAGCAAAAAATGAGCTTTTAAATCCACAAAGTGCGGTGGAAGCTATGTTACGGCTGACTAATCTCAATCGTTGGCTAGTGCCAATTTCTGGCGGCCCTAATATGCCGTATGCTCTAAAGTTATTGCCAGCTTTAATTTCTTTCAGTCGCGATCCAGAGATTTACCTCTGTCAATTTTTCGATCCTACTAATTCCCAGCCAGATCTGGACAACTTAACTATAACTGCCGATTTTGTTCGACAATACCTAAGCATTCCCACCACTATTAGACCGCTCTATTCTGATGCGATCGCTGCTACGGCGATCGATCTTGCCACCGAGAAAAAATGCGATGCAATTATCTTGGGAGCGAGTCGGGAGGGTTTACTCCAACAGACAATTCAAGGGAATATTCCCGAAGCGATCGCGCAGGGTTCTGACTGCACGGTTATTGTAGTCAGAGCGGCAACTTCCGAGTCAAATTAATGCCATGTCAAAGAGATTGCTCGAACTCAATCATACTCCCTCAACACATACCCTACACCACGGACTGTATGCAGTAGACGTTTAGGATTGTTTATTTCTAACTTGAGGCGTAAGGCACGAATATAGACTTCAATGATATTTGATTCACCCATAAAATCATAACCCCAAACTTTTTCCAGTATTTGGTCGCGGGTCATCACTTGGCGAGGATGTCGAAGTAAATATTCCAATAGATCGAATTCTTTGGCAGTTAACTCAATTAATTTGGTGTTTCGATAAACTTCATGAGTGAGTCGATTTAAGGTTAAATCTTCAAATTCAAACGCATCCGAATCTCCGGGCTGTATTCGTCTTAATCTAGCTTTTACTCTGGCAAGTAATTCTTCAATACTAAAAGGTTTAGTGACATAATCATCCGCGCCAGCATTTAATCCCGCGACTCGATCGGGAATTTCATCTTTAGCGGTGAGCATAATAATCGGTACCTGAATCCCGGTCGATCTCAACCGCAGACACAAATCTAGACCAGAGATCCCTGGCAGCATCCAATCTAAAATCAATAGATCTGGTTGCAGATTGCGGGCGATTGTCAATCCATCTAAACCATTTGTAGCAACAGTAACCTGATAGCCTTCTAAGATCAGCTCTTCTTCAATAAAACCCGCCAATTTTGTGTCATCTTCAACTAGCAGAATTCGATCGTTCATAAGTTACCCTTACTGATTAGATACAGATGATGGTTTCCAGATTGGCAAGGAAATTGTAAAAATACTCCCTTCATTGGGTTTCGATCGCAGTGTAATTTTACCGTTCATCCCTTCAATTAAGCTTTTAGAAATCGCCAAACCCAAACCCGTCCCATCCCGCGAACGAGTTGACGATCCTTCTGCTCGATAAAATCGCTCAAAAATCCGGTTTTGATGTTCTAGTGCAATCCCAATCCCCCGATCTTGGACGTGAACGATCGCCCAATCTGCGGTTTGTTCGAGGATTAGCTCGATCGGACTATTCGAGTACTTAATCGCATTATCGACAAGATTAATTAATACTTGCATCAGCCGATCTTGATCTGCTAGGGCAACAACATCATCTGAAGTTGTTGACACTGAAATCGGATACTTGCTGACTTTCTGACTCATCTCGACGACTTCGGCAATCAGGGTATTGAGAACTACCGGACTGTGGCGAAAATGGAGATTACCACTATCAGCACGAGCGAGATCGAGTAAATCTTGGAGCATTCTAATCGTTCGATCGGTTTCAGCGATCGCTGTTTCTAGGGCGTGTTGCTGATGAGTACTAAGATTATCCCCCCGTCGCAATAAACTTTGAAGGTAGCCGAGGACAACAGATAGCGGTGTGCGAAGTTCGTGGGAAACATTGCCCACAAATTGACGCTGTTGCTCCCATGCCCCTGACAATCTCACTGTCATTTCATTAAAGGCGGTTGCCAGTCCCAGAACCTCATCGGGTGCTTGCTGAAGTTCGAGTTGAGCCGCACCCAGATCGTCAGCAGAAACGTTGCTGGCAATTTGGCTCATTTGCCCCAATGGTTGAAGTGTTTTGCGAATTCGCTGGGAGATGGCGATCGTTAGCAGGAAAATTGCGAGAATGCCGATCGCAATTAGACGATTAATGCCAGTGGTTAATTGATGTCGATCGCTCGTAACATCTTGAGAAAGGTATACTTTGCCCACCAGTTTACCATTGACGTTCAGGGGATTCCCACATAAAACTAGATAGCGATCGCCAAATTGGACGATCGTGGGTTTGACAGGTGCTGCGGTTTGGGTGAAAGCATTCAGTAGATTGGGCGAGGGCTGATTTATCCCTGAAGACTTGCCCAGAATCTTGCCGTCAGGCTCTTGCACCCAGATCGATACTCCCGAAGTCGAAAGCTTATCGATCGTCCGTTCTAGCCCCACCTCCACAGTTTTTGCTTCACTATACATTTCCACCTGTTCGGGAAAACGCATGGCTACATACTCCAGCAATTGCTTGTGAGATGTCACTAAATTTTGCTCCATTTGCCATCCCGCCCAGAATGCGACAGCACTCACTCCAATGGCAGAGAGTGTCACCAATTCTAGAGTCAATCGAAACTGCAACGAAGTCGGTGAAATTCGCAGTCTGAATAAGTTACGGATCGGTTTGGGGACAAGGTTCTGGCGGGGCATTAGTCGATCGGGAATAGTTGAAAGAATTAAAAAATCTCAGCAGTAGCGCGCAGGGGATTTCCCAAAGGGAAGGCTCCGCCAACGAATTCAAAGCGGCGATCGTAATCTGTCGCACCATAGAGATTGAAGCTAATCGTCGGTTCGTCACCGATGGCTTCAATCTGATGGATGGCATCAGGAGTGAAGCAAAGAATGTCGCCAGGGGTGAGAATTCGATCGCCGCTGGCTTTGATGCGATCGGGAAATTCGGTGTTTGGCGATCGCTGCCAAAAAGTGTTTTTTTCTTGTCCATCTAACAGTGCCACAATTCCCCAGGTAGCATGATTGTGGACTGGGGAAGCTGTTCCTGGCGACCAAACCACCGTTTGAATCGTCAGCGGGAAATCTGGCTCATCATAGAGCATCTGCACCGACCAACCCGTTTCGGGATCTGGCGGCAAAAAGTTCAGTTGCAACCACTCACAACTATTCAGCAGCCGTCGGACGAGGGGACAGATGCGTTGGAGGCGAATGCGATCGTCACTTTCTCGATCGACGATATCTTCAACATCAGTCAGGAAGCGATAGAGCCGATAGGGTCGATCGATCCAATTCGCCTGTTCGTCAGTGTCACAAGGTATACACCGTCCTTCATCTGTCGCCAACCAGTCTTTCTCCAACATATTTGCTCCCCTAGTACCCGATCTCAAGTTTAAGAGAAGTATTCGAGATCTAAGTGATCCCTACCTAATGGCAAGATGAATTTTTGCTGAAGATGGCAATCTTTTACTGTCTTACAAGAAGAACACGAAGGCAAATCCCCTCCAAGGAGAGGTGCCGCAGGCGGGGTGGGTAGATCTCCGCATTAGGACAGATCCCCGACTTCGCGAAGAAGTCGGGGATCTCACATCTCACTCACAATATTTAGATCGCAAATTATTTTATCTAATCTCCATGTCTTCTTCATCTGAGACTCATCTTGTCGAACTTTAATGATATTCAAGCCCAAAAGATTGAGCACACAAAACCAACACCCAAGTATTTCTAAAAAGAGAATCCCATGAAAGTTAAATTTCTTGCTGCATTTGCTGCCATTTCCCTCCTCAGCATCGTGACTGCTGCACCAACCATCATCTTTGGTGTAACCCCCGCAGTTGCCAATCCCTGTGCTTCTAAGCCAAACCCTTGCGCTGCGAAACCAAATCCCTGTGCTGGTAAAGTCAAAGCTGCTAATTCCGTTGGTGGCCCATTAGCGAAACAATTACAAGGCAAACCAGTAGTTGTGGATATCTATGCTAGTTGGTGCCCTGCTTGCAAAAATATTGCCCCCACTGTTTCCAAAATCAAGCAGCAGTATGGTAACAAAATCACTTTCGTAACATTAGATGTGTCTGACAAAGCTAGTTCTGCAAAAGCAGAAGCCAAGGCTAAACAATTAGGTCTGAGTAAGTTTTTCGCAGCTAACAAAACTCAAACTGGTTCACTCACGATCGTCGATCCAGCCACCGGAAATATCTTGGGACAGGAACGTAATAATGCTGAACTAAGTGCTTATTCCAGTGTACTAGATTCCGCGATCGCTAAAAAGTAGATCCGTTCGCAATCCGCTTTTTGTTAGCCAGCGACTAAAGTCGCCACTAGTGATGCAAAGTTCGCCTATGCGGACTAATTAGAAAAAATATTCACAAAAAATATGAAACTTAAATATCTTGCGGTACTTGCCGCTATTTCATTGTTAAGCCTGACAACTGCTTGCTCGACACCTTCGGCAACAGCACCAAGCAACAATGTCGCAGGTGAAAGTAAAGTCGATCCTTGCGCTGGGAAAAAGGTCGATCCCTGTGCTGGCAAAAAATTAAGCGCGGCTTCTGTTGGTGGCCCATTAGCAAAAAAAATCCAGGGTAAACCTGTTGTCGTTGATGTTTACGCGAGTTGGTGCCCTGCTTGTAAAAATATTGCACCTACTGTTGCACAACTCAAACAAAAATATGCAGACAAAGTTGAATTTGTGGTGCTAGATGTATCCGACAAATCCACTACTGCTACTGCCGAAGCTAGAGCAAAAGAGCTAGGGCTGGGTAAATTTTTAACTGAGAATAAAACCCAAACTGGTTCGCTGATGATCGTCGATCCAGCTACTAGGAATATCTTGGCACAGCACCGCAACAATCCTGACTTAATGGCTTACACCAAAGTCTTAGATGCTGCTATTACTAAATAATGGAAATGGGATCGATCGTCAATATTAAGCAAATATCATGAAACCAGATCGAGAAAATAATATCATTGATATCACTCCACCACCGAATAGCCACAAACTAAACGTCCAAAAAATACCAAAAAAATGGGTTTTATTCGGTGGTCTAGCACTACTGGGTTTGGTATTAGCATTGCTCATTGCTGGCCCGATTTCTCAGGCACTCGAACACTTAATTTCATTTGTAGAAAACCGCTATCAAGAATGGTTTTCCAAACAAGATACTGCCAATCCTTTGGTACTGATGCCGCTGGCTTTTATTGGTGGTTTAATTGCCAGTGTTTCCCCCTGTA
>NZ_JANNDR010000229.1:0-8191 GCF_031378165.1 Chamaesiphon sp. OTE_75_metabat_556 | reverse complement strand
TATTTGGGATCTTGTGAATTCTTAGAACGTCGATTTGTCTCAAAGCGAAAATTGAGTGTCAAGAATTCACAACCGCTATTGGTAATTGTTAATCGATCGCCATTATTTAGCTTGACTGTTTCGATCCCTTCAGAGATAATTAGCCCACGATTATTGGTTTTTTTTAACACAAAACTGGTATTAGGAAATACCGACTTCTTGACGATCGGAGTAGGAGTCGATCTGACGCAAGTATCTTGGGCTATCATCACTTCCCGATTCTCGACCTGCTGACTAAATAGGGCAAGCAAACTAGAGCATAATAACAATATCGGTAGAATATTTAGCACGATCTTAAATTAAGTTTGATCGCCAGCGGTTAGAGTTGCGGCGATTTGGCAGTAGTCTTCCGAGCGCGGGGTTGTTTCGGCGCGATCGCTGCGACGATTGGTACGGGAACTGTGATGGTGGGAGCTGTGGCGGTTAATATTGGGGCTGTCTGTGCTGTGAGGACTGGATCTGGCGTTTGCACCTCTTGGAGTGTCACCTGTTGAGCCGGGGCGAATGAGATTTTGTGGTGGGGATTGGCGGCCACGGCCAAGACTGTACCCAGGATTAAGTACACTGGAAAAGGTAGATTGATGTCCTTAATAGATTGGTACAGTTGGGCGATCGCCAACAGAATAAAGAAAATTGCAATCCAAAATTGAGCCATATAGTTAAAATTCAGAGTGACTGAATATGTGTATTGCTGTCGGTCGTTCTGATGTGGCGATCGAGATCGGTCTAGAAAATTGACGGTAAAATCTCGTGAGATTCAAGAGCAGAGATTAGTGTAGATAGACGATATCCGAATCGATCTCAATTGTCAAGGGTGGAAAAACGGACATAACCTAGTTATAAATATCATCAGTCGTTGGCGTAGCCGCGCCGCGAGGTAATCGATAAAAATATCGTATTTATCGCATTCATGAATTTTCCACAAAGGTGATAAGCTGTTATGCGACGAGTTAGGAAACCTTAACTTTGGCAATTGTCGAAATACCCCCCGATTTCTCTAGTCTCACTACTATCGATCGACTACTCCAGTTGGTCGCCGATCGCCCAGACGGCATTACAATCAAGGAATTATCCGATACCTTGAACCGTCCGATCTCCATGATCCAAATTTGCCTCAAAATCGCGATCTCCAGCCGCAAAGTGGTTGTCAAGCAGCGCGATCTTGGCGGACAAATAGTCAAAGTATATGTTTTAAGACCAGAAAAAACTCAACCGCAGCAGCAGTTTCACCTCTCAAATAGTGCTAATTATAGTGGTGTTACACCGATGCATTTGCGAGAAGTAGCTGGATTGACCAAAGTCCAACTAGCGATCGCGTTGGGATTGAGCGTGAGGACGATTAATGACTGGGAGCAAAAACGCTCTCAGCCAAGATTAGTGCCATCTCAACTCAAACAGATGATGTCAGTGTATCAATGTACGCTCGACGAATTAATTGCCGCGTTTGAATAGGTATTAAATAATACTCGGCTGCCTACGCTTGCTTGTAATTTGACGATTAGTGGCCCTAAGGTATGAGTATCCTGATCGACAATTGCGCTGATGTCGATCGGGCGTTTTTGTTGTTTGATTCGGTCTACAAACTGGACGTAAGTCGCTAATTGGCCGTCACCAATTTGGGGTCGATCGTCTAAAATCCCCGATCTTCTAGCATGAAGTTGAGAGGTAACTAGTAGGATATTTAATTGTTGGCGAATTTGCTCTTCACTCATCGTAGTTGGGTCGATCCGAGCTTGGGCAATTTGCTCGTTACGATCGAATAACTTGAGATCGGGAGTAGCATCAATAAATACCTGAATCTTTCGATCTCCGACAACATAGTTACCAGTCGAAAAAATTCGCACCACATAGTTGCGGCGATCAGCAACTTGTTGTTTTAATTGCGCGAGTTGATTTGGGGCAATATCAATAATCTGTTGCTGGCGATTGATCGCGTCTGGATTGGTAGCTTGCAGGGCATTGAGATTTGCTTGAGCCAATAAATTATTAATGGCTTTGGTGGCCGTTTCGGGGCTGCTCACCTTGAGAATAGTGCTGGCGAGGACTTGATTGCGGACGATCCCGATATTACCTTGGCGGATCTTCCGATACTCTTGCTCGATATTATTGACTTCGCGTTCGAGTGAAGCTAGTCCTTGCCGATTAAATTTAATTTGTAACTCGATTTTTTTGAGTTGCTTATCTCTGAGTTTTAATTGCAAGGCACGAGTTTGAAATTCGCGCTCTAATTGTTGGTGCTGCTTGTCTTTTTCCTTGAGTTGTGCCTGCCGGACAGTTAGCTTGCCATCGAGTTGTTCGATTTGAGTTTTGAGGTTAAATAGTTCTGTTTGTTGAGTTTGCAGTTGGGCTTCGAGATTGGTCAATCTGGCAGTCTGTCGTTCCAAATCTTGACTTAACTTTTTAGCCGTATGCTCGTAAGTTTGCAAGCGTTGAGTTTGGTTGACGAGATTTGGCTCGACGGTAATCGTGTTGAGTCGCTGGTGCAGTTGCGCGCGCTGACTATTGGTAACTGTCAGTTGCTGTTGTAAGGGGGAAATCTCTTGTTCTAGGCCGTCAACTCGCGCTTTGAGCGATCGTACCTGCTGGGAGATCGCCTGTCGTTGTGCTTGCAGATCGCGGCGTTGGCGGTCGATTTCGGTAACTTCGCGCACGAGTTCATTCCGCTCGGTGGCTACCGATTGGAGTTGTTGTTGGGTATTTTTGAAGTTCTGTGTCGCCACGGATTGTTTGAGCAATTCATCTTTGAGCGATTTGTTAATCCCAGAGAGGAGAGTTTGCGCCTCCGATTGCTCGTTGCGAGCGACTTCTAGTTCGCGCTGCACTCGATCTTTTTGTTCGAGGGCGCGGGCGAGATTTTCCTTAGTATCCGAGAGCTTGCGCTGAATTTTTTGGAGATCGAATACCCCCGTACGAAGTTGCTCGCTCGCCCCAAAAATCAGTGTGAGTACGGAAGCAGAGATCAGTGTGCCTGTGACGATCGTCACTAAGGTTGCTGTTTGACGCGGGCGTAATTTAAACAGCGATAGCCTCGCCTTGCCTACCCGCGTACCAATCCGATCGCCAGAAACGGCGATAATGCCACCCAAAATTAAAATTGCCCCAATGAGAATATAGCCGCTGGTCATATATAAAGGTGAATCTGGCGTTGCTGAATTTAGAGGACGAGATGGGAGCGGGGCGAGACCAGGTAGATTTATGGCATTACTGCAACGTCATATTTATTTCTTCAAATCGGCACCGCCATAGATCCGAATTAGGCGCAGCCACAGCCGCTGCCAACGAACTTGATAGCATTAGCGATGTTCGATCCAGCGGCGATCGCAAGACTGGTACTATCCTGGTGGCGATGGCCGGAAATTTTCGAGCGACAGAATTATGGGTAATGAGGCAGTAGTGCTAGCGCGTAGCCGCTACCTGCCTCTTTTAGGCGATATTTCAGTCGGATGCGCAATCTGTAATTGGTGCGAATGTGGCCATACCCGATCGCTCGGTTAAGGTTTGTACCTAATGGTGATGAGGGGCTGAACTTATGATATCACAGCTATTTTAGAAGAGCGGCACTGACAGCCATGAGCTACCAAAAGTTGTCTAAATTGGCGATCGTGCATAAATATTAGCGTAGATTGATTGTCGATCGGCTCCAATCTGCCATAGAATCTAGGGATTGGTTGTAGTGGATTAAGTGCCAATGGCTTTGGGTCTGGGGTTTAATTCCCACTTTACAGAATCCTGGTTACGCCAAAGTTTAGACCTGGGATTAGTAATTGCCCTCACTTTTCTGGTGTTATTGGCGGTCAGAGATCGTCGAACGCTGTGGATGGTAAGAGGGTTAATTGTGTTGATGGTGGCGGCGGCGATCGGGGAGCGGTGTCAATTTCGGCTCTTGAGCTTTGTCTTGGACAAGTTAGTTGTTGGCGCAGCACTGGCGATGTCGGTGGTGTTTCAGTCAGAGTTTCGCCGGTTTCTGGAGCAATTAGGGCGGGGCAATCTCTTGCCCTCGATCCGATCGACCCGCCGCGTCAGCGATACCTCAGATCGAGCGATCGATCGGATCGTTGAGGCCGTCAAAGAATTATCCCAACAACGGATTGGGGCATTGATGATCCTCGAAACTGATGAAATGATGGACGAGCGAGATTTTGCGGTGCCTGGTGTCCGATTAGATGCGAAGTTATCCAAAGAATTAATCCAAACAATTTTTCAAAATACGACCTTACTGCATGATGGTGCGGTGTTTATTCGTGGCGATCGGGTGGTGGCAGCGGGAGTGATTTTACCGCTTTCCGATCGAGCCGCTTCCCGACAGCTAGGAACTAGGCATCGAGCGGCGATGGGAATTACCGAACGCACGAACAATTGTCTGTGTATCGTCGTCTCGGAGGAGACCGGATCGATTTCTTTGGCGGAGGCTGGCATCCTCGATCGCCCCCTGACTAGCAGTAAACTGAAGGAGCTATTAGAACTCCGGTTTGCTCCGCCGGGCGAACGCGAAT
This sequence comes from Chamaesiphon sp. OTE_75_metabat_556, assembly GCF_031378165.1. Taxonomy (NCBI): domain Bacteria; kingdom Bacillati; phylum Cyanobacteriota; class Cyanophyceae; order Gomontiellales; family Chamaesiphonaceae; genus Chamaesiphon; species Chamaesiphon sp. OTE_75_metabat_556. The sequence continues at coordinate 3,659 of NZ_JANNDR010000229.1, read as the reverse complement.
CAGCCACCCCAGGTTTGCGCAACTTGCGCCGCAAATTTAGCGTGCGCACGATCAAGCTGTTTCGTCGCCTCTTCCAGTTGCCAGAACACAAATGAGCTATGAATTTACCACTACCGACAATTCATAATTCATAATTCAAAATCCATACCTCCTCAGATGATTTCCAAAACAACCAGTCTCATCGAACTACCTGCCGATTTAGATTGCACTCAGTTACCACAACATGTCGCCGCAATCATGGATGGGAATGGCAGATGGGCGAAACAGCGAGGATTTCCTCGGATGATGGGGCACAAACGCGGTGCGGATGCCCTCCGCGATCTCCTGCGGTGCTGTAAAGACTGGGGGATTGGCGCTTTGACTGTCTATGCATTTTCGACAGAAAATTGGGGTCGATCGATGGAAGAGGTCGATTTTTTGATGACCCTATTCGAGCATCTGTTTCAGTTGGAGCTGGCAGAAATGGTTGCCGAACAAGTGAAATTAGAAGTAGTCGGCGATCTGGAAAACCTCTCACCATCACTGTATGAAGCGATCGATCGGGCGAGAACTGCCACCCAGCACAATCAAGGCGTGCGCTTTACCGTCGCAATCAATTATGGCGGCAGGCAAGAAATCGTCCGTGCTTGCCAGATGATTGCCACTCAAGTCCAGCAAGGCTTAATCAAAGCTACCGAGATCGATGAAAAACTGCTCTCACAGCATCTCGATACCGCCCATTTACCCGATCCAGATTTACTAATTAGGACTAGTGGCGAGATGCGGATTAGTAACTTTTTATTGTGGCAGTTGGCTTATGCCGAAATTTATGTTACCGATACATTATGGCCGGATTTTGACAGGCGCGCCTTTCATCAAGCACTCCTCAATTACCAACAACGCCATCGGCGGTTTGGGAAAGTGTAGTTAGCAAATATTGAATACATTACCCCACGGGAGATCGATCGTGATCCAAGAGCGCGATGAGTCTAAGTCGAAACACGATCTATTTCAGAAGTTGCAATTGCGACTGCAAAATTTGTGGCAGAGTGTCGATACTCAGCTCGATAGCGATTGCGATATTTTGGTCGTACCCTCCCTCAGTCTCGATCGCAATGAATTACTCAAAGTTGAAGGCTGCATCCATTACGAAGAGCGGTTGTTATTCTCGTTGATGCGATTGTCCAATCCCCGCACACGGTTGATTTATGTCACCTCTGTACCCTTGGCACCGATTGCCATCGATTATTATCTGCAACTATTACCAGGGATTCCGTTCTCCCACGCCCGCGAGCGGTTATTGTTACTCTCAACCAACGATTATTCGCTCCAACCCCTGAGTCAAAAAATTCTCAAGCGTCCGCGCTTACTCGATCGGATCGGGCAAGCATTACGACCCGATCGATCGGTGATGATTTGCTACAATTCCACCGAGATCGAACGCGACTTGGCACTGCAACTCGATGTACCGCTATATGCGCTCGATCCCGATTTACTCTACTGGGGTACCAAAGCTGGCAGTCGGCAGATTTTTGCCGAATGTGGGTTGCCCCATCCCGATGGCAGTGAATTGGTATTTAGCGATCGCGAATTGGCACAAGTGGCGGCAAAATTGTGGGAGCGACAGCCACAGCTTCAGCGGCTGGTAGTCAAGTTAAATGAGGGCTTTTCGGGCGAAGGCAATGCCATCCTCGATCTGCGTGCCTTGGGACAGCCGTCCAGTCACAGCGAGCGAGTAAGCGCGATCGATCGGGCTTTTGCATCTCTAAGCTTTCAGGGCGCGAACGAAACCTGGCCGAACTTTCAGGGCAAAATCGGCCGTCTCGGCGCGATCGTCGAAGCTTTTGTCGAAGGAGACGGCAAGCAATCTCCCAGCGTGCAGGGGTGCATTACACCCATGGGTACGGTGGAAATTCTCTCTACCCACGATCAGATTTTAGGTGGTCCCGATGGTCAAATCTTTTTAGGTTGTCAGTTTCCAGCGGCAGCAGGCTATCGCCGCCAATTGCAAGATTTGGGTTTGGCAGTAGGCAAAAATCTAGCAGCTAAAGGAGCGATCGAACGGTTTGGCGTAGATTTCATGGCTGTCCCGAATGCTGATGGGAGTTGGGATTTACAAGCGATCGAAATCAATCTCCGCAAAGGGGGCACCACTCATCCCTTTATGACACTCAAATTCCTGACAAATGGTTACTATCAACTAGAAGATGGTTTATTTTATAGTCAACAAGGTAAGGCAAAATATTATGTCGCTTCTGACAATCTCCATCAACCGCATTATCGTGGTTTACTGCCTAACGATCTGATGGATATCATCGCGCATCATCGGTTGCATTTTGACACGAGTACCGAGACTGGGACTGTATTTCATTTAATGGGTTCGCTATCGGAATTTGGTAAAGTCGGGCTGACAAGTATCGGTAATTCGCTAGCAGAAGCTCAGGAAATTTATCATAAAGTCGAGGAAGTGCTGGACGCAGAAACTCAATTAATTAAGAGTCAACCGACACTACCGATCGCCTGGAGATGTCGCTAAATCATGCTTCCTAAGTTAAATTTAAGCAAGTAATTTGAGTGGTCTTTGATTTGGCTCGATCGATTTAATTTTTGGTAATTAGGATCTATATAGCCCTGACAGCCATAGTACAAAATTCCTAAAATGAAAACTGTCGATCGCAGACTGCAAAAACGCATAATTTAATTTTTGCGCCCAATTACTCTCTATGGTGGGATGAGTCAACTTGTAGCAAAAATTGTTACTTTATGCTCTACTTAACATCTACCATCAGATCGCTGCTGCGTGGCCAAGGAAGCAAAATGATACTAAGTCTGATACCACCTGATGAAATCCAAATATTTGCCCAAACGATGGCCTCCAGCGGACAAGCTGCGCGCATGTTCCTGAAGCCCGATGCCGTTTTACAGCAGCAGCTTGCATCTCGATGGCAAGATACAGCCACAGCACATCCAGAGCTTTTGAGTGATGACGATCTTGTGGCAAAACTGGTACTAGATTTGCTGGACGAGTTAAGAGCTAATTCCCCAGATGAACTGATTGGCAAATATTGGCTCTCATTTTTGTCAGGCAGGGCAATCGATGTCGCAACTAGAGTATATCGCCGGATTGGGATTCGGCTATATGATGTTCAGTGTGCTTGTATTGGCAGTATTGGTGACGTACATAATTTTTTCAATAACCTGGATGTCGATCGAGATCGTCATCAAAATTTACTAGCCAATCTCGATCGTTATGCCCAAGCAAAAATCAAGCATCTGGGCTATATGTATTTGAGGACTGAGTTTGCCGATCTAACGATTGGCCGTAGCAATCTGGGATTGATTACCAAATATTCAAGCTGTATCAAGGATGCTCTTGCCTATTGTGGTGTAGATCGAATGACGATCGAGCGAGATCTGCGCTTATCCAAAATTTTGATTGCATATTTGCACGCTGAAAATATAGCAGTTAATCGACTTATTTCTACTGATAACTTTGAAAAGTTTTGTAGATTGTATCGAACTCAATATCCCCAGTATGATGATTTACCAGTAAATATCTATAGTCGGGTAGATATTTACGACAGATTAAATAAAATTGGTACTGCGATTCGCAAATTTATTCAGCGGGTAAGTAGTGGAGCGATCCATCTCGATCGACCGATTGTCTTAAAAGATGATGC
>NZ_JANNDR010000218.1:0-2019 GCF_031378165.1 Chamaesiphon sp. OTE_75_metabat_556 | reverse complement strand
GACTCCTCTGAATGAACTACTCAGCAAACATTCTTATCTTTTAGGTGATGAATTTAATGTCGTCGATGTGGCTGTTGGTGCAATTTTGTACTATATTCCCTTGATGCTCAAGGTGGATTTGTCCGCATATCCAGCCGTGATGAATTATATGCAATCTTTATCTAGCCGTCCTGCTTTCAAGGTAGGTATGTCCTAAAATTGGTTAGGATAGAGATCCCACATCAGCAGCTTAACCCGTTGAGGGCTGGCACTACCCACCCTAATTCTCATTCTTTATGTTAACTTCGATCGATCGACCCTTAATTATTGCTGGCAAAACCTTCAACTCGCGGCTGATGACGGGTACGGGCAAATATCGTAGCATCGCGCAGATGCAAAAGAGTATCATCGCCAGCGGTTGCGAGATCGTCACCGTAGCCGTACGCAGAGTCCAAACCAAAGCCGCTGGACATGAGGGTTTGGCAGAAGCGATCGATTGGACTAAAATCTGGATGCTACCCAATACCGCTGGCTGTCAAACTGCCGAAGACGCTGTGCGGGTAGCGAGATTGGGTCGAGAGATGGCAAAATTATTGGGACAAGAAGATAATAACTTCGTCAAATTGGAAGTAATTCCTGAAGGTAAATATCTCTTACCAGATCCGATCGGTACCCTCCAGGCTGCCGAGCAGCTCATCAAAGAAGGTTTCGCCGTACTCCCCTACATAAATGCAGATCCACTCCTTGCCAAGCGGCTAGAAGAAGCCGGATGCGTCACTGTCATGCCATTGGGTTCTCCGATTGGTTCAGGACAGGGAATTAGAAATCTCGCCAATATCCAAATCATCATCGAAAACGCCCAAGTCCCCGTCGTCGTCGATGCGGGCCTTGGTACCCCCAGCGAAGCCGCTCAAGCAATGGAAATTGGTGCGGATGCCCTTTTGATCAATACCGCGATCGCCTGTGCTGAGGATGCCCCCCTGATGGCTCAGGCGATGGGAATGGCTGCGGTGTCGGGACGATTGGGCTATCTGGCGGGGAGAATTCCAGTTGCAAAAGTTGCGATCGCCAGTTCGCCCCAAACAGGGACAATTAATTCATAGGTTGATTTGAAGCCTAAAACCTAAGTATGTCGATCGATAGCAGGGTCGAGGATTCTTTATAGTGTTAACATTGACACCAGAGGGCTATCGAGAGCAAGTTTATCGGGGTAGCGACAAATTACAATTTCAAGATACCGTGTTAAATTTAACCGCCGATGAGATTCTATCCGCTGGTTGATGGCAATAATCTCTTTAGGGGCAGCTTCATGCCTGCCCTCGACCATTTTAGCTCTGCACTAACAGGGTACCCACAAGGGGATGCCCCTACAAATTAATGTCGATCGAGTGAGATTTTCAAGCAACTTCTTTAGGCAACATTTCAATCTTTATTTTTCGACCTAAAGCTGCGGCAATCCGCGCTAACATAGACAAAGAATGCCCCTCATAGTCAGCATCTTCCAATCGAGCAATCACCGATTGAGTGGTGCCAATTAAGTCTGCTAATTGTTTTTGTGTCAATCCAGCTTGTTTGCGAACATCATAAATAATTAGCGAAACTTGAGCATTAACAGATGACTCTCTGACCATTTCTTGTAGCTCTGGATCGCAATCAATTTCTGAATAATTTTCATAGCATCATTTGTTTCACTCATTTGGTTTTACCTCTCGTTCTATATAAGTATAAGTTTCAGGATCGATCGAGTCACCCTGAACAGGTGTTATGTTGAGATTGTCGTTACTCATGGAGAACTCCTAAATGTCGAATGACTGTCTATCCTTCACTCACAATCTCGCTGCTCAGCCAGCGCAAGGATCGAGAACTGCAATCTAATTCCTCGATCGTCATCTATTACATTCATATATTTTTGTCCTGATTCTATGTTCAGTATCTAGAAAATAGATATTGATATACTTTGTGATGGGATATGTCGCTAGTTGGAATTATCATTTGGGCGGGTTGGGTATTTTCTATACAGCGGTTTGCAGGTTTATGAGG
>NZ_JANNDR010000184.1:0-7857 GCF_031378165.1 Chamaesiphon sp. OTE_75_metabat_556 | reverse complement strand
AATCCTGCGGTTTTATTTTATTTAAGGGAGAGCGTACCGATCCTCAGAAATCTTTTTTGTTGATGAAACATCGCGACAGGTACGATTTACCAAAAGGACATGTCGAACCTGGCGAGTCAGATTTAGAATGCGCCCTCAGAGAGATGACTGAAGAAACGGGGATTCCGGCTAGTGCTGTTACCATCGAGCCAGACTTTCAGTTTCGATCGGTTTACCACCCAAAATATGCTAGATACAACAATGAAGTTATCGAAAAGACTTTGATTATTTTCTTGGGCTGGGTCGATACACCTACAGTTCTGCCTTCTAGCGAACATCTGGGTTATGAATGGATCGATTGGCAGCCACCGCACCAGATTCAGGCGCAAACGATCGATCCGTTGCTGGCAGAGGTAGGTGTCTATTTTCGATAGTGGTAGTTTCAGCTTCAAACCGATAGAACCCAGTCAGTCTAATAAAATAATTTGGATGCAGTACGCCACCTCGCTTAACGGTTCAAAGGTAGACTCTGTAGTGTACTTCATCAGGAAGACTCACTCGCCTTCGATCCCACACCATAGCGTACCTGATTGGTGTGTCTAGCTAATATCGTTCGGATCGAGTCCTTTGGCGCGGAGATAGGCGATTAATTTTTCCTTTTCCTCACGTTCTCGATCTGCTCTTTGGGCTTCTTGCTCGGCTCTTTGGCGTTCGGCTTCAATCTGTTCTACCGCCCAAGGCAAGATCGCTGACGACTGGTTCCACCACCGCAGCCAATAACCGTTGCGATCGGTTTTAGTTCCCGTCCAAGTTCCTAAATACAAGTCGATTTCTGGCAACCAATGACGACCATTTTCATCTGGTTGTTCTAGTTCGTATTTGCCGTTGTGGAGACGGTATAATTCCAATAATCCAGCTTTCGGCTCGAAGATGACATAAATCGGTATCTGCAATATTTGCTCGTAAAAAAACCATTTGCCAGGGGGATAAGTGGGTTTGACTGAGTACTCTCCACCCTCAGTTTCCGAGAGAAATTCCATGACGATCGTGGGTACATCGCCATCCAGGTTGGGGGTATAGCTGTTGCGCTCGGCTAACTGCTCTCTAACGCTAGGAACGTATAACCAATCCGGTGCTTTGATGACTAATTCTCCATTTACCGTCGCACACAGGGCAAAATTAGTCGCAATCAACATTTGGGGCTGAATGCGTTGGGCTATTTCTAGGCTTTCTCTCAACGCTGCGGCGATTAATGGTTGTCCGGTATTTTCCACGGGTTCGTCCTCTAGCCTAAATCCAGCAGGAAGAGGTTCCCAGGTGATTTCTACTGGCTGTTGTCGGTTAATCTTGAGTTGAGTTGTCATACATGCAACCGTGTCGATCGATCTCTATTTTAAGCGATTCCAGACAGAGCAATCGGAGATCGAGATTATTTTCTCTTCGGGATTTTTAAAAGATGGGATGCTCCCCACCGCCATACCCAGGTGCTAGGCTTGAGCTGAAGCCGCAGGAATTCTTCACCAGAGGGTATCGGAATTATCAGTGATTGCCACCAGTTCCAATGCTGTGTTGGGAACTTTGGTGAGCTGGGGCGTGGGGATTGGTAAAATCAATGAGTCAAAGAATTTTTATCTTCAAGTGTAAAGTTAGCAACAATAACAGAACACATTACTACAAAACATCCCAAGATTTGTAATTGAGTTAGTCCCTCACCAAGAAAATAGTAAGAGCCAAGGATGGTAAAAACAGGAATCAGGTAGAGCGTCATCCCAGCCACATGTACCTTTAAATACTTAAGAGAATTAAGATAAAGGAGGAAAGCAAAATAGTATTGACATAAGCCAGAACAGACGGCCATCATTAAAATATAATTATTTATTAATTTGAATTTTATGAATGGCATTAAAAAAAGCAAAGAAAGAACTGTTGCTATAGTTAGTTGTCCTGTTAAAAGTGTGATTGGCGAAGTTTCTTCTACCGCCTTTGAAGATAAAGTGACATAAATAGCAGCAAAAAAGACTCCAGCTAACACAAGAAAATATCCAAGAAGCTTCTGGTTCCCTCCAATAATTATGTCGTCCCATGCTAAAATTAGTATTCCGATCGAGGATATAAAAATGATTGAGTACAAGGCATATATTTTCGTTATTTGATTTTTCAGAATAACAGTGGAAAGTATTACGATCATTATTGATTCTGATGAAAAAAGTATAGACGAGATACCTGCGTTGACATATGCCAGTCCATGCAAAGATAAGACATAAGCCAAAAAAGGCTCAAATACTCCTAGTAAATATACCTTTATATTTCTTGCGAATTTAATTTTTTTTCTATTTAAAGCTAGCACAATCCAAGCCATGATGGCAGAAGAAGAAACTTGAATCATGAAAAGATAATTGGAATCAATTTCTTTCAAGGTGAGCTTGCTCATGACAATAGCAGCCCCCCAAAATAAGGCAGCTAAAATGGAAAAAAACAACCCTAGGAAAATTTTCATGAAAAGCCTCGTTATTACATTAGAGAATAATTGTATTTCCAAGCAAAGGAAATAAAAATTAATATTTAATCCGTCAGTTTCCCTGTGTTTGCTTTTCTTGGAGCAAAGCTATTAAAATATATTTCCTCTTCGCTGATAGTAACTCCTACGAATTCACCATGGTATGGATGTCCAAGCGGAAATATATTTTGCGTCACATAGAACAATACATTCCAATCAAAAATAAGCCGATCGCTCGTATCAAATACTTTTAGTTCTTTATTATCAATGGTGATTTCTGAAGGAATCAATACATCAGTGTGGTAAAATCCTGAGTAATAATCACCATGTTCTCCCTTCTGCGATGGACATCCTTGTCGATCGATGGGGTTTTCTGAGAGCCAAGTAGTAGAAATTTTTTCATCATGGGATATCCCTCCTTTACCAATAGATTGTATGGTTAATTTTTTTATTTGCTGCAACCCCTCTTCTAAACTAGAATACACACCATTTTCTGTCGATAAATGTAAATAATGACCGGGTGCATTGATTGAAATTAAAAAACCACCAGGGACTCTTCTGTCATGATTTCTAGTCAGATGTGCCGTTGAATAAAAAGTATTTATTCCTGCTTTATAAGCTTTGATAGAATTATCGGGATGACGCAAAGGAATAGATTCGCTATATATAATATCTGGCTTGATCGGCAGAGATTCAGGTAGATACAAAGAGCATAATTCTTGCTGCACTTTAAGAAACTCACTTGAAGGTTTTGCATATGAGAGATAACGGCTTACAAAAAAAATTAAATGTGCGCTTACTTCACCTCGTAAGGCTCGGTCTTTAAAATTTCTTCTTTCATTCTGAATAATCTGAAAAAGATGATAATCATCTAACTTCAATTCCTCTTCTGTGATTATAGTCATATGATAATCGAGACATTTTGTTTTCTTACTTGCTAGCCTACCAAATGCACAAGGCTGAAATTTACTTGCCCAAAGCCTAAAACAACCTTCTATATCTTTCTTGTCAAGATAAAAAATATTTTCATGTATTTCATCAATATCAAAACCAAATGAAAAAGCATCCGAATATTGAGGTAACTCTCTGAGTAAATTATAAATAGACATGGCGTTGTTTTATGAAGAAGGGTTGCGGAAGGGTAAGACATCATTTTAGCACGTTCCTCTATGTAGGTTGGGTTGACGTAGGAAACCAAACAACTATCATTTCCATTGAATTTGCTCGATCGATCGAGCATTGTAGCTATTATCGAATAGACATATTGAGGCCGTGCGATCGCTGAGATTGTGGTGGCAAGAGCAAAGCTAATAAAGTAATAATTTCCATAATTACCAACCGCTAAATTAGGTAATGTTTAGCATTTTTTTAATCTTGCTAATACGATGACAATCTCATCGATAACCTTGACCATTTGGGATGTGGGTCGATTGTGTCGATCGAGGATAATACTAAATACTAATGGTGAATATTGCGGTGGATTGATATAGCCAGATAGACTGGTAACGCCACTTAAACTCCCAGTTTTAGCCCGAACGATGCCTTGGGCTAAAGTCCCTTTCATCCGATTTCTGAGACTGCCACTGATGCCAGAGAGTGGTAAAGAATCGCGGTAAATTTGACCGACGGGTGTCGTTGCCATTGATGATAGGACGCGGACGAATGTCATCGGTGCGACCAAATTGTGTCGGGATAATCCCGAACCATCATAAATACTATAAGCCTGGGAGTCTACACCCATTTCTGTCAGCCGTTGTTTGACTAAAGCGAGACCGAGCGTGCTGGTATCTTCATTGCTCGTATAATGTGTGGGATGAGTGCGCCCGATCGATTTGAGCAGTACTTCGGCATAGATATTATTACTTTTTTGATTGGTTTCGTTAACTAATTCAGTAATTGTCGGCGAATCGATCGCCGCAATTTCAGGAAGATTAAAAATATTTTGCTCCAATACTAGGCGCGTATTTGCGATCGAAATCCCCGATCGATTCAAGCTTTGATTGAAGGCATTGATAAACGATCCGGCAGGATTTACCAGCGGTAGATCGATTTGGGTAGCTGCGGCAGTTGGTGCTAATTTACCCGTCAACCTAATCGTCGATTTACCAAACATCGCGATTGCCGCAACACCACGATCTGTTTGACTAGTTACAGCCGTCAAGCTTTGATTATCGACTTGCCAATTGTTTAAGCTCGGATCTTGCCAAGTATATTTGAGTGGTAGCCCAATTTGTTGGGGACTGACAGTCAGCGGATTGGAATTTTGATTGAGCATCAATCCATTAATCGCGGGCGCATAATCAGTCGATAAATCGCCCCATTCCCAACCAGAATTGAGCTGTTCCCCGCGAAAATAACCGTCATCGAAACTAATCTGGCCGATTTGAGTAATGCCCCGTTGTTTGAGTTGTTGGACGAGTAACGGCAATTTAGTCACAGTCAGACTAGGATCGCCTCTCCCGACAACCACCAGATTGGCTCGATGCCCCGTGCTCGGCAGTTGATATATCGATGTCCGCAATCGCCTTGCCACACCGAGCTGGCGCAGCGCGACGGCGGTGGTAATGAGTTTGACATTAGAAGCGGGAATAAATAATCGATCGCCATCCCGATTATAAAGTTGACTCGCGCCATTTAACTCCCGAACGACAATCCCCCAGCGATAGCGGCGCAATTCTGGTCGATCGATAATCCGATCGATCTCGGTGGCTAACTGATTCTGACAAACTGCTGGTAATGCTGGCGGTGTAACAACTTGCGGCTGCTGCGCTTGCGCCGAGATCGTTGTTAGTAGTTGCATCAATAACCATCCGCAAGTGGTCGCGATCGTCTGACGGGCAAGAAATAACTGCGGCATCGGTAAATTCACACCCAATTTTTGGCAATCCTTAGTTTACAGGAGATTGGGACGATCTCTAGCTGCGATTAAGGGAGGAGCGGGGAGCGGGGAAAGAGGGTATATCGATCGATCTATTATTTCCCTGCACGCTTATTTCACACGATCACTTAGTACTAATTGACATTAGCAATCGCCAATTTACAGCTTATTTACAGATATTTTTTCAATAACAGTGCTAATTTCTGTTTAGTTGATTCTGGTACTTTATCTAGTGGTGTAATGATTGCAAATTTGAGGGCGGAATGTGCCTCTGATCCAAATAAATTCGCACTCAATCGGCGGACAGTTTCTTGAATTACTTGTTGAGCATTGGTTGCATTCTTATGCAGATTGGCAATAATCATATCCACCGTCACATTATCATGATCTGGATGCCAACAGTCGTAATCAGTCGCTAATGCTAAAGTCGCATAAGCAATCTCGGCTTCTCTAGCTAACTTGGCCTCTGGTAAATTGGTCATCCCAATAATCGTTCCACCAAGCTGCCGATACATATTCGATTCGGCTTTGGTTGAAAATGCTGGCCCTTCCATGCAGACGTAAGTTCCACCGCGATGTAATGTAATTTCGGGTAGATCGAGCGACTCGATCGAGTCTGCTAATATCCCCGCCAACTGATGGCAAATCGGATCGCCAAAGGCAATATGTCCGACAATTCCTTCACCAAAAAACGTACTCGCGCGGCTCTTGGTACGATCGATAAATTGATCTGGCAATACTAAATCTAATGGCTTCACTTCTGCCTGTAACGAGCCGACTGCTGATGCCGAAATTAGATATTCGACACCAATTTGTTTCATCGCATAGATATTGGCACGATAGGGAACTTCGGTCGGAGTGAGATGATGATTGCGACCGTGGCGGGCTAAAAAAGCTACTTCGACACCATTGAGATCGCCAACAATTAGATTGTCAGAAGGTTTGCCAAACGGTGTATCGATGCTGACTTCACGGACATTTTTCAATGCAGACATTTGGTAAAGTCCACTGCCACCAATAATCCCAATTTTGACATCACTCATTTTGATAATTGATAATTAATAATTGATAGTTGATAATTAAAGATCGTCAACTTTTTGGTTTGATTTCACTAATTTTGGTGTCGATGTCGATTAAGGTGTCTAACACGATCCTTTTGGCATACAGCTTCCAGCCCCACTTCTGGATAGCAATTGCAGCGGCTGTGCCACCAACTGCGGCGATAAAGTCCAACGGTTGATTGAGTGAAATCCCAAATAACAATCCTAACCCAGCAATGCCCCAGAACGGTAACGCGACAGTTTGGCGTTGGGTTTCGACTAATTTGACGATGCCACCAGTGGGTAATTCTTGCTCTAATACCGCTTTGACTTCCCGTTGCTCTGCTAAATTCACCGATAAGCCGATCTTGCGGCGCAATTTCTCGATTTTGCGGGCATCACTACTGTATTGAGTGAGTTCGTCTTCCGCCATCAATACCAGCCGTTCGTACTGTCCCACAGAATTTATGATTCCCAACGTATATTCACCGATAGATTATAACTGATGACATTGGGGATCGAGATACAATAACGATCGAATCAGATATTCCCAGCAGCGATCGAGTTATGGAAGCCAGTCCCGCCCAGATTAGTCAAGCCGTCCAAAATCTCTACGATACCTACCCTTTCCCCCCAGAGCCATTGCTCGATGAGCCGCCCCCAGGTTTTAACTGGCGGTGGCAGTGGGATGCGGCTTACAACTTCTGTACCGGACAGATGCCAGCGCGTCGCGATGTGCGGATTCTCGATGCTGGGTGCGGAACGGGTGTGAGTACCGATAGCTTGGTACATCTCAATCCCGAAGCGCAGGTAACGGCGATCGATCTCAGTCCCGGTGCGCTGAAAGTTGCGACAGAACGCTGTGCGCGATCGGGTGCGACTAGAGTAGAATTTCACCATCTGAGTCTGTTCGATGTGGCTCAGCTCCCAGGGGAATTCGACCTAATTAACTCGGTGGGGGTGCTGCACCATACTCCAGATCCAATTCGTGGTATTCAAGCCCTAGCAGGCAAGTTAGCCCCTGGTGGGTTGATGCATATTTTTGTCTATGGGGAGTTGGGACGGTGGGAGATCGAACTGATGCAACAAGCGATCGGGATCTTGCAAGGCGATAAGCGGGGTGACTATCAAGATGGTGTCAAAATCGGTCGCTCGATCTTTGCTGCACTTCCTGAAACTAATCGACTAGTGAAACGGGAAAAAGAACGCTGGGCGATCGAAAATCACCAGGATGAATGCTTTGCCGATATGTACGTTCATCCCCAGGAAATCGACTATAATATCGAGACATTATTTGAACTGATCGATGCTTCGGGCTTGGATTTTGTCGGCTTTTCCAATCCCGATTTCTGGAATTTGGAAAGACTTTTAGGAAAAGCACCCGAAGCTCTAGAACGTGCTAAAAAGTTAGACATTCGCCAGCAATATCGACTGATCGAGTTGCTCGATACTGATGTCGCGCA
>NZ_JANNDR010000158.1:0-6431 GCF_031378165.1 Chamaesiphon sp. OTE_75_metabat_556 | reverse complement strand
TCTTGGGCTTTGCCCAAGTAGAGCACCTTTTCAAGACAGCGAATCAAGACATTACCCCTACCCTAAATACTGCACAAATTGCGCCTAACAGTTCGATCGAGTCAAGTAGTCTAGATCGACAAACCTAACTTCAAGCCCATCAACGCATGGACGACCATCAATACCAGGATCGTACTGCCAAAATAAGCATGGACTTTCCGCAGTTCAGGTTTGTCACCACCGAAACCAGTAAACGAAATCAGGCTATTAATTGCCAGGAATATCAAGACAATCGACCCAGTGAGAAAGTGCGGACTCGCCATCACTGCATGTTTTTGGATGACCAAAGATAACACGCCACCAGTCGCCCCAATTGCCATCATGGCAAACATCACTGGCATAATTTTCCGATGCTCAGCCTTACTTTCGATCGCGGCTTTGAGATCGCTAGCCATGAGGACGCGTCCTTTCCAACCAGCATAAGCACCATAGCCACCCATCACAAACATCACGATACTCATAAAGAACGGATGTCCCCAATGAGTAAGCGGTTCGGGCAGATTGAGGGCGCGAAATTGACTAGCCAGCGGTTCTAATAATTGTGATAACTGTTCGCCCACGATCTCTGTATTATCCTTTGTCTAGAATTGTTTCGATCGCTATTGTACAAGAGGATCGGGGAGACTGGGCGACCAAGAGATGGAGGACTACAAGCTCGCTCGATTCTTAACTCCTAGCTCCCACCTCCCAACTTAATTCAACCCTTCCATCACCCAAGTGACATAAGTCCCGATCGGACTCCACAGCAGATAAGGTACTAATAGCCAGGTTGCCGTACTCGAAACAGGATAGACCAAGATCGCCAGAATTAGCCCTAAAACCCAGCCTGCCGCGCCGACAATCGTGCCAGCGCGGAGATTCTTAAACCAAAACATTGAGGGCGTGTAGAGCATAATTGCCACCTCTAGCAGCAGATATAATGCCATCAATCCCCAGGGTGGATTGTTAACGGGAGCTGCTTCCCAAACATTGTATGCCGACCACACACCACAGATCAAAATTACCGTCCAGATCACAGGAATCAGTCCCTCAAATGTCAGCCAGGTCGGACGGCGTTGGCGATTGAACCACCTATATCCTTCAGCCGTATTCAATCGCCCCAGCCCAAACGCCACTAATATCGCCACGATACCGATTACCAGCCAGGATTTAATCATTAGGGGATAGGAAATAGAGGATAGGGAGTAGAAAGGCGATCGAGTTGAGTTGCCGTTGAATTTCTAAAGTTCACAACCTTCAAAATCGATCTAACTTCTCTATTCACTGTCAACTGTCAACCGTCAACTGTCAACTCTCCCTCAATATCTTTCTGACGCGCATTAAAGTCAATCCCAGTTGATTGCGCCCCGTACCATCTTTGCCACAGCCCCAATAATAGTCATGGGGTGCGTTTTCGACGATCTCTTCATCACCAGTACCGAGCAGAATTTCGCGCAGATCGATGTGAACTTGAAATTTGCACGATACGGCTTTGAACATGATTTCATCTTTGACTTGTTCCCAATCACCGCGCAGGGGCAAGCTGCGCTTTCGACCTAGCACGGCGGCATCTTTGGGGGTATTGACCGATCGAATTTGTTCGAGATAGGGCGTACCGACAAATTTTTGGGCTTGGAAATAATGTTCGGTGGTATTCCACCACAATTTATCCATCACAAATCCATGTTTGGAAAAGTTGGAAAAGCAACCATAAGGTGGTTCTCGATCGGTATAAAAGTAGATTGTCAAAGTTGGGAGTTGGGAGTGTAGGAGCAAATTAAGGTACCCACAAGGAGCACCCTCCACAGTTAACTTGTAGGGGTGCCCCTTGTGGGTATCCTAACTATCTGCTGTTGCTAGCCATGAAGGAATCGGAGCCGATGTGAGTAACAACCTCAAATCTTAGGGTGATTCCCGCTCTTCAGTAAGCGGCGGCGCGGCAACTGGAGTGACATTTAGATTGACATCTTGCCCATTGCGACGGATTTTGACGGGGACACTACTGCCAATCTTAGTTGTTTCCATCGCCTGCTGAACTTGGTTGGAATTTTGGACAACTTTGCCATTGACACTGGTAATGATATCTCCAGTTTTGATGCCAGCAGACGCGGCGGGTGAGTTGCGGATGACGCGGGCAATCAGGGTGCCTTTATCGGTATCGATTTTGAGATTGGCGTCGGGATCGCTATTAATTTGGCTCTTGAGTTCAGGAGTCAGATTAATCATCTGAACGCCGAGGAAGGGGTGATCGACTTTACCATTAGCAATCAGTTGGGTGGCAATCCGTTGGGCAGTATTGATGGGAATTGCAAAGCCCAAGCCTTGGGTACCGCGCAGAATTGCGGTATTCATCCCGATGACTCGACCGCTAGCATCGAGCAGGGGGCCGCCAGAGTTGCCAGGATTGATCGCTGCATCGGTTTGGATGTAGTTGACACGTTTGTCTGCTGCGCCGATTTCGCTGCTACTGCGTCCGGTACCACTGATAATCCCTGCCGTGACAGTATTATCCAAGCCTAAAGGATTGCCGATCGCGATCGCCCATTCACCAGGCTTAATTTTTTCAGAATCACCGAGCTGAATGGTGGGGAGATTTTTCTCGGCTATTTCGATGACAGCGACGTCGGTGACTCGATCGATCCCTTTAACTTTACCCGCGATCGTCCGGCCATCTTTGAGAGTAACGGTCACTTTAGTCGCGCCAGAGACAACGTGAGCGTTGGTCATGATTTGACCGGTGCTGCCATTGCTGCTGACAATAAAGCCCGATCCGGTACCCTGTCTGATTTGGCGTTCGGTCGATCCCGAACCTTGTTGTGGTGTCCGATTGCCAAAAAACCGCCGGAAGTAAGGATTGTCGGTTTCATCCGCGTCTGAATCGACAGCTACTGTCGTTGATGCGTTGATTCTGACTACGCCAGGGCCGACTTTATCGACAACTTGGGTAATAAAATTTGTATTCGCACTAGCTAAGATACTCTTGCTACTGGCGATGCTGGGATCGGCCAGCGCGGGAGATACTAGCGTTGGCGGTGGGATCTGTTCTTTAGCCGCCAAGTAGCCGAACGAACAACTGGCGATCGTGCTGAGCAACAGCAAGGAGAAATATTTACTCCCTTGATGCAATACTTTCAGGCCAATATGTCGTGGCGATCGATGAGGTTGATTATTTGGTGCTGTAACTTCCGACCGATCTTCAACTGGTAAGTCTGCTTGGGTTTCTGACATACAAATCACACCTATACGATTCTTGTAGCAATCTCAGCTAACTGGCTCTATGTGGCCAAACTAGAGCCGATTTCCGCAGGCTCACTGCTAAAATTATAGCTTAGAAGTCTAGCTGCTAGTTATGACGCAGCCAGGTGTGATTTGTTGCCGATTGCCGTCTAACTCCTTTAGCCACCTCGATTTTAGCTATTGTCACCAATGCTAGTTTTAGCTCGGATTGCGCCGAGCTGTCCGGTTGTAGGCAGCCAGCGCAGAGCTGATGTTTAGGCTCGGTGGCGCGACTAAAAGATCCCAGCAGTCTCGTACAATCGCCTTAACACAGCAGCAATTTTGATGGTGTACTGGCTATCTGCCGACCATCTGCCGTTGAGTTGACGCATGGTGGGTGCAACGCCGCGTTTGACTAGTTCAAATCTGGGGGCGACACACTCTTGAACTAATAGATCGTTACTGGCATAGGCTTTGAGCTGTTGGATGTGCGCGCGAATCCCCAGGCGGAGATTGATGAATTTTGCCCATTCTGACTGTCGATCGCCTAGACTTCCAAAATTATTAAATTCGGGTAAGATGGCACCGCCAAAGGTCAGGAAGCGGGTTTCTAGACACATTTGGGCAAAGGCGAGATCGTGATTGACACCTTCAGCTTTGGCTTCTTCGATGTAGATTTGAGGGAGGTTGGGAAACTGTTCGATTGCTGCTGGGGTATTGGCGGCGAGAAAGTCATTGAGCTGATTGGCTGTAGTCTGTCCTGCGCACATAATCCGATCGAAATCTTCGCCATTAAAGGCATGTTTGGAGCGAATATTGTAAATCTTGCCGATTTCGGAGACGATCGAGATATTCAGATCCCGCAATTCGATCGCTTTAACATAGACGATCCCCCGATAGCGAATCCGCCGCATTAGCGGATTGAGAGCGAGATTGACACCCAATCGATCGGCCAAATCGATCGAAATATGCACGTTGCCATCGATCGAGATCCCCGATTCGGGATAGGACTCACCATTGACCTTGAGATGGACGGGGAGAGTGTGATTGCCACTGGTAGCCTGCATCTGGGCATCACGACTCCATGTGACTAACCCATCGGCAATGCCGAGCGCAATTTCGCGGCGATAAGCCTGAATCTTCTGACGATCCTCGCTATCAAATTTAAAGCCGATTTCCATCAATAATGACGGAATTGTCAAGCGGCGACAAAAGGACAAACTCCCCGTACCAGTGACCGTGTCTGGCTTGGCTCCAAGGCTGGGTAGATCGGGGACGCGACTGGAGAAGGCCAACAATAGCATCTGGGCGTGATTCTTGCGCTCGCCGTTTTTGGCAATATAAAAAGTACTCACCCCTTTAGTTTGGGACTGGGCATAAGCATCGGCATGTATCCCCAAGGCGATATCTCCTGGTTTGGCTCGCTTGTCGATCCAGTCGATGCTCAATCTAGGGTGGTCGAAATCAGGTACAGCCACAACTTCAAAGCTGCGGTTTCGCAATTCTGGGACGATTAAGTCGCGCAGAAACACCATTTCTCTAGCTTCATTTGGCGCGCTACCGATCGTTTCGGGATCGGCGGCGGCACCATCATAGCCACCGTAGATCGCACAGATAAAAATCCTTCCCATGAAAATTGTTCTCCTTGCCAATTAGTTATTTAACGATCTCAGGCGTGCAGCGGTTACTTATCTATAATAGATTTGAATATTAATTAGGTTTTAACTATCGACTGGCAATCGATCTCTCGGATACATACCTAGTACATTGAGCGATCGCTTGCTGTAATTTTAATTACAATTTTTGATGATTTGCTGTTGCCGATCGTAGCCGATCGAGCTGTCGATCTCCTTGGGGCATTTGGCTGTTTTCCAGATCTTTTCAGCCTTCCGGCTGAACGCTAGATGATTGTGTTGCTAGTTTTCGGCTATTTGTCGCGATGGGGCGATCGATTCTGCCAGCGGAGATCTGCACACTGAATCGAACTCAACTAGTAGCAATGTTCAGCCACGAAAGTCGATCGATGACGAAGACGATGATTTGGAGGTCAACAGCATGAGATGTGTTTGGCTGGCTGGGATCAGTGCTAATTTTCGATCTTCTCTAATTTAACCGAGATCGAGAGTTGCCTTCACCTAGATGATGAGAAATTTTGCTCGCGATGACCCTAATATCGAAATGGAGCGGAGAACGTTCATGCCATTGATGTTCTCCGCTCCAGCAGCGTCCAAATTTTGATGATTTCCAGCTAGCTTGTCGATCGTTAAATCTAAGCTTTGGCTGACTGCAATCGATCGAGTTCGACTAATACTTCTTGACTATGAGCCGTCGGATTGACATTCGTAAATGTTGCCCGCAACACACCTTGGGGATCGACAATAAAACTGTGGCGCATCGAAAAAATCCCCAGCCACGAACCGTAAGCCTTGCTAATTTTGCCATCGGTGTCAGCTAAGAGCGGGAATTTCAAGCCTTCCGAATCGCAAAACTTGGCATGAGAATCGACCGAGTCCGCACTCACGCCCACAATCTCTGTGTGACGTTGCTGATATTTCCCGATATCCTGTTGAAATCGCCGTGCTTCTAAGGTGCAGCCGGAAGTAAAATCTTTGGGATAAAAATATACGACTACCCACTTGCCAGCATAATCAGCCAGCGAGACGCTGCCCGTGCCCGTATTCGTTGGTAGTGTAAATACTGGTGCTGGCTGGTTCAAAGTTGGGAGTTTGCCACCTAGTGCCCACGCCGTAGGGACGAAATTCCCCCACAACAGCGCACTCACACAAATTGCTAATAGGCTAGTTAGAAAATAACGTCGATGCATGGGAGTGAGGAATTGGGAGTGAGGAGTGAGGAGCGGGGAGCGGGGAGCGGGGAGCAGGGAGCTGGGAAATAAAAGAATAATGACGCCAGCGCCCAAAAGCTCTATTCACTATACACTATCCACTATCCCCTATCCCCTATATCGATCGATATTAAATCTTACTACCTGTATTCGAGACATAGTGACAGTTCTCCTTAGCGTCCCAGAAGGCTGCCCAGACGGAGCGATCGGATTTCCGATAGTGGTCTCCTAATACTGGTTTAATCGCCTCTGTAGCCTCTAGGAGGTGGTTGTGCGGGATAGATAAGAAGATATGGTGAGCGACATGGGTACCGATATTGTGGTGGATATCATTGATGAAACCATAGTCAAC
>NZ_JANNDR010000150.1:0-4477 GCF_031378165.1 Chamaesiphon sp. OTE_75_metabat_556 | reverse complement strand
CTTCATGAATTGCCCCTACCTAAATTTCGAGGGCAGGGTGGTTTTATCCACCGAGTCAGCCAATGTTTGGCAATGTCAGTGGATGTCAGGCAATGTTTGAGAGCCGAGTCTCAATCCGATTTGAGAAAGTAGATTTAACCCATTCTCAAACAGGTTAAATCGATGCCTAAACCAACAGAAACTAAACCCGATCCTAAAAATCAGCTTGCCAAGATTATTCAAGAGCGAATCAGACAAGCCAGCCTCAGCTTCAATCTATCTCTGCTTGCTACTGCGGCTTCTGCCGTTGTGAGCCTTACAGGTGCGGGATTACTCCTCCGTGGCAATCTCTCCGAAGGTGCGCTCACTGCGGCATCGGGAGCAGGATCGACAGTGTACTGCATTAAACTAGCCAAGGATGCCAACGACAGACTCGATCGCATTTTTGAGGAGTTAAACGACTAAATAGATCTCCCAAACTTGTGGTGATGAGTTCGGGAAAGTCATTGAGATATCATCGGAACCTCATCCTTGTCCTATTAGTTCGATCGAGTTATTGATTTTACTCGATCGATACTGCACCCAAAATTATGTAGAGATAGTGGTCTCGATCGAGCGATCGCAGCGATCTCTCAAATCGATTAACACACTTTCTGGCGCACGATTTTCGACAAAAGCCACTAAATTTACGGCTTCTGACAATCGTAACGGCGTATCGATAAAATTATCGTTAATTGGTAACGGTAAAATAATTGGATTGCCAAGGTCGTCATTAATGCCTTGAAATACTTGCAATCGATCGTTTTGACTGGTTATTTTTTGCCAGCCGTGTTGGATGAGATAGTTCGTGACATCTGTTACCGATAATCCAACATCTCTAACTATTTTGGGACTAATTTCTAACATGGCAAAGTTCCATTTTGAACGCAACGGAGTAGCATAGAAAGGGAATTAGGATTTAAGCTCTGAGATCTCGGAATACGAATTCTCACTGCCGAACGATTTTTGCTTGGCTCTCCTTGCAAATATGACCAAGCACCCACCACTCAAGAGTAAACTATCTTCTGATACATTTAGCCACTCATCTCGATTATAGGGTAGAACCTTCAGAATCAACACGATCGGTGTTGAGCCGATCATTTGTTGGCGGTTGACCAAATCGTGATAAACTTTAACCTCCAAATCATAAACTATAGATTCTGCTTCAATTTGACATTGAGTAGAAGCTTTGAGTTGAAAATCCAAAGCATAACCACTAACATATCGTCGATTACCTAATATTGTAATTTGGCGAAATGTCCCGTCGGCACCAAAATCTCGATCAAAGTTAGAAATGCTAATTCCGGCTACAGCCGCGATCGCGTGGACGTGGGCAAGACTCAATAGTTCTTCTACAATCGGTTCGGGCAGCAAACTTTTTTATCACTCACTTACTTGCTTTATCTTAACCATTCTAGCTATTTTCTTCCAGCCTTAATACGCTGAATTGTGACATTTCGATCCCTCACAAGTTCCTCAGATTTCTAGCCTACATTGATTGGTAAGCAGCTCAAGAGGTCAAGAAATTATGCGGTCGAATCTCCAAATCATCTGGCAGCACCTCTCCCCATCAGACAAAATCGAAACCAAGATTCGTAAACATATCGCCAAACTCGAAAAATTTGCCGATCGGCTCAGTGATTGTCGCGTTGTCATTGCAGTACCCCATCGCCACCATCATCAAGGCAATATCTGCCACGTTCAAATCAACTTAACCGTTCCTGGTAGCGAGTTAGTCATCAATCGTCAGCCGCCAGACCAACAGACACATGAAAATCTGCATATTGCCATTCGTGATGCCTTTGAGAGTGCCGAACGTCAACTCAAGGATTATACACAGCAAAGACGCAGCGAGATCAAGACACATGTAAGAGGTGAGAGTGATGATCGAGACCCGATTCCGCAATCGCTCTGAGGCGGGAAAATTACTCGCCAGCAAACTGATCCAGTATGCCAACCGCCCCGATCTCCTCGTATTGGGAATTCCTCGCGGTGGCGTACCCGTATCCTTTGAAATAGCCACAGCACTGAATGCGCCCTTGGATATCTGTTTGGTGCGAAAACTGGGTGTCCCTGGCAATAAAGAACTGGCGATGGGGGCGATCGCCACGGGCGGATTTGAAGTATTGAACGAAGATTTGCTTGATTGGTTGCGAATTTCTGGACATACGATCGCCGAAGTAGCCGATCTCGAACTTCAGGAATTACAACACCACGATCTTATCTATCGGGGCGATCGATCGCCACTAGATATCCGCGATCGGATTGTCATTTTGGTAGATGATGGGTTGTCAACGGGTGCGATGATGCGAGCAGCCATTGGCGTACTCAAACCCCAGCAACCACAGCGCATAATTATCGCCGTTCCCGTTGCACCGCTCGACACTTGCGATCGATTGAGAACCGAAGTCGATGAGGTGGTGTGCTTAATCACCCCCGAACAGTTTTGTGGGATCGGCCTCTGGTACGAGGACTTTACTCAAACAACCGACGCACAAGTGTGTGAATTGCTAACTGTAGCAACCCATAATCCTCAATGCCCGCTCCCGCAATCGTCGATCTAACGAACTAGAAGAGTGATTATTTTTGGCGCGTTGGACTATTGTAGCCAATACGGGCTTTGTGGGTGAGAGAAGCCAATTTGGGGACGCAATGGTAAGCCGTTTTACTGAAAAAAAATATTTAAATGTAATATTTAGATCTGAGTGCTTTTACTTTTCTTTAAATTCAAAGTATTCTCTTTAGTAAAAACTATGTAAAACATGAAAATAAACTTTATACTTAAAAATAAAATTGCTTTATTAATCAGTCTTGCAGTCAGTGGAATCTCAGTTAGTAGTATTGCTAGCTCGGCGAAAGCTGCTGATTTCAATATTAATGGAACCTTGGAATGCAATCGAGCATTAGGAGTAGACTGTGGGGATTTTCAAGGAGATTTTACAGGAATCTTTTCAGTGTCCAATGATGTTTCTTCTCCACCAGGGCTTCCAGGATCGGGTGGGCCTATTACAACTCCTATTTCATCTTGGGATATTAAAGTTAACAGAGATGGGAACTTCTTTAATGAGATTAAGGGAAATCAACCTAGTCCATCTAACATAGATATTGGCATCATCGGTGAGCAGATTTATCTATTTTCTACAGGTGATTATAGATCTCCGAATAGCCTATCTCTTTACTTCTATAATCCTATTGGAAATAGACCATCACCACAAAGCCCCCCCCTTGGTGCTTTTTTGTGGGGAAGATATTTCTATAACAGCCAAGACTTCGCATCAGTAATAAGTGCTAGCATAACATCTGCTGTTCCAGTTTCAGTTCCCGAACCATTCACAATTATCGGCACATTAATCGGTGGTACAGTAGCTTTCAGGATGAGAAAAAAGCTAAAAGCTGCGATCGATAATTAGTAGCAAGCGGAAGTTGACCTTATCGCATCCTTGAAAACAGAACCGCTTGCCAGCTAGTATTAGCTAAAACGCTCTCCCAGAAATATTTTTAGCGATCGGTGGCAATATTTTACAGTCATTCCGATCGCAACCCAACTACTTTCTGATGATCGATCCCTCCTGCGGCAGCAGAGACACCATAAGCTGGTGAAAAAGAAATAAGCAGCCTGGATCGATCAGACTTGGCATCAGAACCTTTCATCATCTATTTCCGCTAGTTCTACTAATTCACTATCACCAGAATCATCATATAGAGATGAACTCTCATACGATAAACCAGATTTTAGGAAGTCGGCTTCTTCTTTAACTAAATCTGAAATTAGCAGTTGGATGGCAGACAATTTATCGGCGTGATTCAAGCTCCGTAATAACTCGATCGCATCTCCTGAGAGCATAAAAATTACCTTGACTAATGCAGTTAATTAATTATTAATCTGGATTGTCGATTCAAAACGAATTCGGCGACCCAGCCCGATAAACTTCAAGCTGTGCGCGTAATTGGGCGACTTCCTGAGCCAGATCTAGCACCATCGCGGCTCCAACTAGGTTCAGCCCCAAGTCTTGACGCAACCGCTGAATCTGACCGATGCGGGCAATCTCGCGGGAATGCAGCATCGAGCCTGTCGGTTCGATTACGCCCAACTGCACATAAATCTGGATAACCGAAATCGAAGTTTGCGCGATCGAGGCAGCAGATTCAAAGGTGTAAAGTTGCTCTCCTTCATCCGAAACCACCATCGTCGAAAGGCTGAAAGTCATAATTTAATCTCCTCTAACTGGGAACGCGGGTTAAAGCTGGTATGTGCTTGAATTTTTTCGTAACATTCTCGCTCGATCGAGCTAAGCTCTTGGGGCGTAACGATTTGAAGTTTGGCGAATAAATCACCGCGTCCCCCTTTTGGCAATGTCCAGCCTTTGCCGCGCAGTCTGAGCGATTGCCCCGATTTTATCCCTTTGGGTACTTTCATTTTCACGCTACCATCGGGTGTCGGCACGCTAATTTCTGCCCC
>NZ_JANNDR010000141.1:0-19541 GCF_031378165.1 Chamaesiphon sp. OTE_75_metabat_556 | reverse complement strand
TGGCGAAATCACACCGCTCGATCTTGCTGTCAAAGCTAATATTCCAGGGACTGTTGCCAACCGATATTTAGCGGCTAAAGCCAATGAATTTGGCACTAGCAGTCGCCAACATCCCGATCGCGGTCAAGTTTATTATTTTGTCTCAATTAGTACTCTCGGCAGCATCTTTGATGATAGCGAAGCCGAGGTACCAGAATTGATGCCTGCGGCAAATCCAGTCGTAGCGTTTCAATATCCTGCTGTGCCAGCAGAACTGGCTCCGCTAGAAACTAATGTTGCTACCGCAGCTAGTCCCGTTAGTTCGGATGCCAGTCCGCAACTATTTACGCCAGCGGCTCCTACTGTCACTCGCGATCCGATTACGAGTACCCCAGTAGGTGCTGAATCTGTCCCAGTTGTTGAATCTAGACCTGCTGAATCTACACCAGTTGCTGAATCCACCCCACCGATAGCGGCGGATGAAGCTCCAGTTCTACCTCTGGAGCCAATATCACTTCAGCAAGCAATCGCCGAGTCCGAGCCAACGATGGTTGAGTCGCAAGAACTCGCATCTGCAACGATCGTCACAGCGCAAACGCTCCCAGCCGATCCGCCCATGGTCACGATTCTGCAATCCGATCTGGCCAAACGCTTAGATGTGCATTCTAGTACCGTCTACAAGCGACGGAGCGAACCAAACTTTACTGACTGGACGCGCAATCGCGATCCTGATGGTACGGGGTGGGGCTATGCTGCCGATAGTAAGGAATATTATCGCGTCGATACTTGAATTTCGCCCCTGTGAAAGGTTCGGGATCGAGCGACAATTGTTGCTGCTAAAGTGACAATTTTCATACTTCAATAGGCGATCGTCTGTAATGATTTTGAGTCATTGCAGATATTTTTTGGCCAGAGCGGATTTATTTTGAAGATCGGTTATTCGATCTGACTCCTGTATCAGCGTTATTTTGGCAATATCGCTAGTCAATCGCCAAGATCGACCAAAATCTGGCGTCAAACCTTAACCTGTTATTAACCAAATTCCCTGCCTGAATTGCCAGATTGTCAATAGAATTAGATTGGTACCAATCTTGCATCTAATTTCAGTACTTTTCGACACTGCTAGCTAACTTTCATTGGTGAGCAACTCTGGGCGGTTGATTGGCAACCAGCAAATCCCTTGCTGTTGAGTATTGAGATGTCAAACTGATTGGAAACCGTAACAAATTTTGAGGAGTTTAAGATATGAGCGACAACAACCAAATTACAACAAAGACAACTATTTTAGTTTCAGCAGATCGATCAACAGCGAACCCAATTACCGCAATTGTTAGGTCGCATTACTCGCTCCAGACGATCTTAGCCCTGACGCTCGGGCTAGCTATGTCTGCTTGCACACCCCAAAGCCCAGATGTCGCCACTGCACCATCTGGCGGGACAACCCCCACCCCAGCAGCATCAGGATCTCCCGCCGCAAGTAGTGGTGGCAGTTCCTCTCTCAGTGGTGCGGGTGCATCATTTCCCGCACCACTCTATCAGCGGTGGTTTGCCGACTACAACAAGGCCAATCCCGGCACGCAAATCAGTTATCAATCCGTCGGGAGCGGTGCTGGTGTCGAACAATTTTTAGCAGGGACGGTAGATTTTGGCGCGACGGATGCCCCCTTGAAGCCGGAAGAACGCGCAAAGTTTAAGGCCAAATATAATGCCGACCCAATTCAGGTACCGATGACTGGTGGTAGCGTAGTATTTGCCTACAATCTGGAAGGCGTGAAGGATTTGAAATTATCGCGCGCGGCTTATTGTGGCATTGCCGCTGGTAAAATTACCAAATGGAACGATCCGGCGATCGCTAAAGCCAACGCTGGAGCGAAGCTGCCCGACCAAGCAATTCAATTCGTTCATCGTTCTGATGGTAGCGGCACGACTTACCAATTTACGACTCACCTCAAGGCTGCTTGCCCTAGCGTCTGGACGGCAGGTGCAAACAAAACTGTAGCTTGGCCGGCTGGGACTGGTGCGAAAGGGAATGAAGGTGTCGCCGCTCAGATCAAACAAACGCCTAATGCGATCGGGTATGTAGAGTACTCCTATGGGAAGCAAACCGATCTGACGATGGCCGCGATCGAAAATAAATCTGGCAAACTGATTGCCCCATCACCAGCATCTGGTGCTGAAGCATTTGTCGGTCAAACTGTACCAGCAGATCTGGGTTTGACCATACCAGACTCCACCAATCCCAAAGCTTACCCGATCTCTGGGTTGACCTGGTTGCTCCTCTATCCCCAGTCCAAAGATGCTGCCAAGCAAACGGCCTTAAAAAGTGTGATTGATTGGTCGCTTTCTACAGGTAAAGCCACCGCCACAGAGCTAGGTTATGTACCGCTAGAAGCTGGACTAGTGACTAAAGTGAAGGCAGAACTCAATAAGGCTAAATAAACCTCATGAATTCAAAACAGCCAGCTCCCCCAGAAACATTGCTAGCATCATCTACTAGTTTCAAATTAGAACGATCGATCGATCGCGGTTTCCAGTGGCTCACCCTCGGACTGGCGATTTCGGTGGGAGCGATCTTGATCTGGATCGCTTACTCACTGTTTGTCATCGCCTTACCTGCCATCCAAAAGTTCGGCTTCGGATTTTTGGCAGATAGTACCTGGGACCCGAACAAAAATCTCGATCCGACTACAGGTATTGGTGGCGTCTATGGCGCATTACCTCATATTTACGGTACCGTGCTCAGTTCGCTGATCGCACTGCTATTTGCAGTGCCGCTAGGAGTTGGGGTCGCGATTTTCTTGACGGAAAACTTTTTGAAGCCAAATATTCTCCAACCGATCGCCTTTACGATCGAACTATTAGCCGCAGTCCCGAGTGTAGTTTATGGTCTATGGGGTTTATTTGTCTTCTTGCCAGCACTCAAGCCTTTATTTCAAGGACTTCATAGCTACTTGGGCTGGATACCTATTTTCTCGACCACGCCGAGCGGGCGTCAACTTTTTGGCGCATCATTAGTACTGGCAATCATGATTTTACCGACGATTATTGCGATCTCCCGCGATACGCTCAATTCCTTACCGCCCAAACTCCGGCAGGGTGCTTATGGTTTGGGAGCGACACGATGGGAAACCATCACGCGGGTACTACTCCCAGCAGCTCTGTCGGGGATTATTGGTTCGGTGATGCTGGCACTGGGACGTGCGCTGGGGGAAACAATGGCGTTGGCAATGTTAGTCGGGAATGCCAATCAGGTGAATATCTCTTGGTTGTCCCCAGCTTCGACGCTGTCTTCGCTAATTGCCAATCAGTTTGGCGAAGCTAGCGGTCTTCAGAAGTCGTCGTTATTTTATGAAGCATTGATTTTGATGGTTTTGACCCTGGTGGTCAATATGCTCGCTCAAGCACTAGTCAGTCGCTTTCAGCAAGTTGAATAACCAATCTAACAGCGACCCGATTGAGGACTTCAACCTTCATCGGGTCGCTTTATAAATCAGCCTAAACCCTCATCCTGAAAGTTCTTCTGTTGCCGTTGTCTAGGCGAAACTTATGACTCCTTTACCTTCTCAACTACCTACTGGCGAACATGCCGATCTCAACCAGTTTGCGGTGTCGTCCCATCGTCAGCTCTTTGGCCAAGTGATGACAGGGCTAGTGTTTGCTTGTGTGGCGATCTCGATCGTGCCGTTGGCTTCAATTTTGTTCATGGTCATCACCAACGGACTGGGCGGCTTTTCACCAAGTATCTTTACTGAACTACCGCCAGTCGGTCAAGGCGTCAGCGTACCAGCAGCCAGTCTACAAGTCGGTGGCTTTAGAAACGCGATCGTCGGTACCCTGCTAACTTGTGCGATCGGTGGTATCATCAGCGTACCATTTGGGGTATTAGTAGCAATTTATACTGTTGAATTCGGACAGGGTAACTGGATCTCGCAATTTGTCAGATTTTGCACTAATGTCTTGAGCGGTGTGCCCTCGATTATTGCTGGTTTATTTGCTTACGGGATTGTCGTCCTGCTGACTGGTGGCTTTTCGGCCGTTGCGGGCGGTGCGGCTTTATCGGTATTAATGCTACCGACGATTATTCGCACGACTGAGGAAGGACTTAAATCCGTCCCCAAAGCGACTCGCCTCGCGGCAGTCGGTGTCGGTGCGACTAATTTTCAAACAGTATTCCAGATCGTTTTGCCTGCCGCATTACCGTTTGTAGCGACTGGTGTGACGCTAGCGATCGCTAGAGCCGCAGGGGAGACAGCACCATTATTGTTTACTTGTTTATTTAACCAGTATGATATTAAAGGGCTGTGGGAGCCGACCGCAACGCTGTCAGTTTTGATCTACAACTTTGCGATTTCGCCTTACCCCAACCAGCAAAAATTAGCATGGGTAGCTGCACTGCTAATTGTGCTACTGATTTTATCTATCAGTATCTTTGCTCGCATCATTTCTCGGCGCAAGGTTTACTAGATTTGACATGTTATTTCGACCAGCAGTGCGTAAATCACCTCCGATTTGGGTACGATCGCTGGAGACGTAGCTTGGTCTTCTCAAGTTAAAATATAAATAGTCTGCTGCATCAAGATCGACCAAACCAGAATTAAAAGTTAATTGGGGTCTAATCTCATTTACCATCACACCCTACATTAATATCCTTTACACCAAAATTTTATGGTAGCGACTCTAACGGACAAGGATATCGTAATTAAGACAGATAACGTCTCGATTTTCTATGGTGCTTTCCAAGCTGTCCGGAACGTCTTTCTAGATATTCCTAAAAATAATGTAGTTTCTTTCATTGGCCCGTCTGGGTGCGGAAAGAGTACGCTGTTGCGTTGCTACAATCGCCTCAACGATCTGATTCCCAATGCCAAAGTCCAGGGTCAGATTAGTTATCGCGGTACCAACCTCTACGACCCGAACATCGACCCAGTAGAAGTACGGCGGCGAATTGGGATGGTGTTTCAACAACCCAACCCTTTCCCCAAATCCATTTATGAAAATGTAGCATTTGGACTGCGTATTGCTGGCTTCAAGGGCAATATCGACGAACGTGTCGAGCAATCGCTCCGTAAAGCCGCCCTCTGGGAAGAAGTTAAAGATAAACTCCAACAAAGCGGCCTATCGCTCTCTGGCGGACAACAGCAGCGGCTGTGTATCGCGCGGACGATCGCGATCGAGCCAGAAGTGATTTTAATGGACGAGCCATGCTCGGCACTCGATCCGATTTCCACCGTTCAGATCGAAAATCTGATCCACGAGTTAAAGGATCGATTCACGATTATCATCGTTACCCACAATATGCAACAGGCGGCACGAGTATCGGACAAAACCGCCTTTTTTAATGCCGAAGCGGGCGAAGGCGGCAGTCGGTTCGGCTACTTGGTGGAATACGACGACACGCGCAATATCTTCAGTTCGCCCAAGGAAACTAGAACTCAAGAGTATATTAGCGGTCGATTTGGCTAGAGATAATTGTAATTTGGCTAGATCGAGTCGATTTGGCTAGATCGAAACAGGGGCAATCGATCGATTGCCCCTGTTTTGTATTAATTTTGGATGAATGTTTTCGACATTGCTGAATCACCGGGTTATTTACGCTCTTTGCTATCAGGTTATCTCTTCTGCTCCCCATTCCCAGCCCCCCCGCTCCCCGCTCTTTTCTAAACCAAGATTAGCCCCCAAATATCCTTCCAAAATTCAGTAAAACCGTCTATGGTGGAAAACTATAGCTGATACCCCGACACACCTATTGCCCTTGATATCGGAAAGATCGGGATAAACGCAACCAACTATTTTACTGCTGATTGAAACGATGGCTTTTTCTGCACTGATTCGGACTCTCGAACGCTCTCAACTAGCTGCGGAACTATTGTCAAAGCTCCAACAGCAGGGCATGTTGCATCTAAGTGGATTATCGCGTTTGCCCAAGGGTTTAGTCGCTTCTGCCCTCGCCCAAGGAGCGCAACAACATCTGTTGGTCGTGACGGCGACGGTGGAAGAAGGCGGTCGCTGGGCGGCGCAATTAGAGGCAATGGGTTGGAAATCGGTACATTTCTATCCGACAACGGAGTCATCGCCCTACGGTTCTGCTAGCCTCGAATCCGAGATGATTTGGGGGCAGATGCAGGGGTTGGCGGAGGTGCAGGCTTTGGGACGGGGGGACTGGGAGATTGGGAGATGAGGGGACGAAGGGAAGAGGAAATAGAGTCGCGATCGTTTGTACGACGTTGGCGTTGCAGCCGCATTTACCTGCGCCGACGGAGTTTGCGGCGCGATGTTTGAAGTTGCAAGTAGGCGATGAGGGTGATGTCGAACAACTCGGCGTGCAATTAGTAACTTTGGGCTATGAGCGCGTGCCCTTGGTAGAGACGGAGGGACAATGGAGTCGGCGGGGGGATATTATCGATATTTTTCCAGTTGCGGCGGAGTTACCCGTGCGGCTGGAGTGGTTTGGGGATGAATTGGATAAGTTGCGGGAATTCGATCCGAGTACCCAACGTTCGCTCGATAAAATTGAGAGTTTGGTACTGACTCCAGTGAATTTTGGGACGATCTTTGGTGAGGATAATTCTTCGGAGCGTTACTCGTTACTGGACTATTTACCAGCTAATTGTATCGTCGCGATCGATGAATTCGATCGGGCGCAGGCGCACAACGATCGGTGGTGGGAATATATCCAGGAGGAGTGGGAAACATTACCAGCAAATACGCCAGTTTGGCATCAACAGTTTGGTAATAGTATCGATCGAATTCAAGCTCGGTTTAAGTGGCTGCGATTAGATGAGTTAGCAGTTAGTAGTGAGGGTTTAAATTTAGCTTGCCGATCGATTCCGACGATTCCCCATCAGTTTGCCAAGATTGCCGAAACGCTGCGGGGCTATCACAAACAGAGTTTTTCAAGCTGGCTAGTTTCCGCTCAACCATCGCGATCGGTATCATTATTACAAGAGCATGATTGCCCTGCCCAATTTGTCCCCAATCCTCGCGATTTTCCGGCGATCGATAAGTTACAAATTCAGCATACGGCAGTAGCTGTCAAATATTCGGGCGTAGCCGAATTAGAAGGTTTTATTCTGCCGACATTTCGGATGGTTGTAGTTACTGATCGGGAGTTTTTTGGACAGCAATCTTTAGCCAGTTTTAGTTACGTTCGCAAGCGGCGACAGGCAGCATCCAAACAAGTCGATCCAAATAAATTACGTCCTGGTGATTACGTTGTACATCGCAATCATGGACTGGGGCGATTTATTAAGTTTGAAAGTATTCAGACTGACGATACTTTACGGGACTATTTAACGATTCAATATGCCGACGGTTCGCTCAAAGTTCCCGCCGATCAGTTAGGAGTATTATCGCGGTTTCGACAAGCAGCAGGGGCGAAACCAGAACTGAATAAATTATCGGGACAAGCATGGGAAAAGACCAAAGCTAAAGTCAAAAAGTCAATTAAGAAATTAGCATTTGACTTGCTCAAACTCTATGCCGAGCGATCGCAAAAAGAAGGCTTTGCTTTCCCCCCCGATGCACCGTGGCAACAGGAGTTAGAAGACTCATTTCGCTATCAACCCACACCCGATCAATTGAAGGCGACTCAAGATGTCAAACGGGATATGGAAAGCGATCGACCGATGGATCGATTGGTGTGTGGGGATGTGGGTTTTGGCAAGACAGAAGTGGCCATTCGGGCGATCTTTAAAGCCGTTACCGCCAATAAACAAGTCATCTTTCTAGCACCGACGACAATTTTAACCCAGCAACATTATCACACGCTCAAAGAACGCTTTGCTCCTTATCCAATTAATGTGGGATTGCTGAATCGGTTTCGGACAGCGGAAGAACGCAAAGATATTTTGGTGCGACTAAAAACTGGCGAATTAGACATCGTGATCGGCACCCATCAACTATTGAGTAAAGAGTTGAAATTCAAAGATTTAGGGTTGCTAACGATCGATGAAGAACAAAGATTTGGAGTCAATCAAAAGGAGAAAATCAAGACTCTTAGAAGTCAAATTGATGTCCTGACTCTGTCAGCGACACCCATTCCCCGTACCCTCTATATGTCTCTATCTGGCGTTCGGGAAATGAGCTTGATTACCACGCCACCACCATCGCGTCGCCCGATCGCTACCCACTTATCGCCATATAAAATCGACGCGATCGCGACCGCCATTCGCCAAGAACTCGATCGGGGCGGACAGATTTTTTATGTAGTGCCAAAAATTGAAGGGATTGAAGAAACGGCGGGTAAAATTCGCGAACAAATTCCCTCTTGTCGGATCGCGATCGCTCACGGTCAAATGGATGAAGCCGAACTCGAATCGACGATGTTGACATTTAGTAATGGCGATGCCGATCTACTCGTTTGTACGACTATTATCGAGTCGGGCTTAGATATTCCCCGCGTGAACACGATCCTCGTTGAAGATGCCCATCGCTTTGGATTGGCGCAACTATATCAACTGCGGGGGCGCGTCGGACGTGCCGGAATCCAGGCACATGCCTGGTTATTTTACCCCAAGGAGTCAACTCTCTCCGAGACAGCTAGACAGAGGTTAAAAGCGATTCAGGAGTTCACTCAGTTGGGTTCTGGCTATCAACTAGCTACTCGCGATATGGAGATTCGCGGTGTGGGTAATCTACTCGGTGCCGAACAATCGGGACAGATGGATGTCATCGGCTTTGACTTGTATATGGAAATGTTGCAAGAAGCAATTAAAGAAATTCGCGGACAGGAAATCCCGCAAGTCGATGATACTCAAATCGATCTTAAAGTCACGGCAATGATTCCGGCTGACTACATTGCCGATCTAGAACAAAAAATGAGTGCCTATCGATCGGTTGCCGCTGCCGATACCAAACAAGAACTCACCAATATTGCTGCTGAATGGTACGATCGCTACGGCGAAATTCCCAAACCAGCCCAACAATTATTTCGGATCGTCGAACTCAAACAAATTGCCAAACAACTCGGCTTTAGTCGGATTCGTCCCGATGGAAAGCAGCACATTGTTTTAGAAACACCAATGGCCGAACCAGCCTGGAATTTACTGGCTGAATATCTACCCGACAATGCTCGATCGCGCTATGTTTACAGCGTGGGAAAGGTGACAGCTAGAGGTTTGGGAGTATTGCGCCCAAACGAGCAGGTGGAAATGCTCATTGAGGTGTTGAGTAAGCTGCAAGGGGTGTTGATGGCTAGTAGTTCGACCTAGCAACACTAAAAATCTGAACGGTAACTGTCACTCATGGGTAAAGTTACAATTGGCACAGAAATGGAACACTGAGATTATAATAGCGACAAGCGTTACAAGCCCTTAATTTATAGGGCGACGCAGCAGAGCAGGAATTATTTTAGTCTACGGAAGTGCGATCGATGCCCAATGTCCAGCCAGTTATTAATTCGACCAAAGTTGCTAATTTCACGCCTTATTCAGCGATTGGTACCAATCTAGATGATGTCCGCAAACGCCGTAGAGAGCACGATCCGACCGCCCTCAATCTGCAAATATGCTGGTATCTCACGCCCGAAGCTGCGGCTAAATTAGATCCCGAAGTGCTCGATCGATTGAGTGCCAAAGTTCAACCGATTTACGGCACATTATTAACTGCCGACGCAGATACCTTAGCGCGAGATCGCGAACGCTTACCCACAGAGTTGCAAGCGCAAATTCCAACTACCTGGCAACTACCTGCCGATCTTTGGGGCTATGCCTTTTTTGCTTGCCCGTTGCCGCCAGTGACGACTTTTAGTGCCGACCAATATGCTCGGGGCGATCGAATGGTACTCAATGGCGATGGGATGCTCTATCGGTTGGGCTTCGAGGCTGGCAGTGCGATCCTCAAAACGCGGATGATGAAAACGCCCTGTTACTATGCTGATCTTGCCGCCCAATTACTCCCCAAATTTGACAAACCAGGTTATCGCTTTCTAGATGGTGGGATGGTACGGCACAGCTTGTTGCTGGGCACGCGCAACCAGATGAATACGGCCTTTTTAGCGACCAAGGAGCATCTGCTGGCAACTTTTGACGCAGCGCGTCCCCATATTATCGATCCCGATTCGCTCGAATTGCTCGAACCGATCGGTGCTGCTAGTAACTGGCAGGGATTAGCACCCAAGCAGCCCGCGTGGCTGACCCAAGTTTTTCAGCCCTATTCCAATCCCGCGCATCCTGTCTGCGACCATTTACAGACCGATTCAGGTGGTGGAGAATTTATCACCGCCAATTATTCAGCGGGCTTAAGCTTACTCAGTGCGATCGACAGGTTCCGGCGGTGGCTCAAGGACAAACTCGGTCGCGATGGGATTATTCTCAAAGATCCTTGGGGTGCTTTCACTAGTCTAGTTAGATATCGTTTTGACGGTCAAACCTTTGAGAAGTGGCGGTTGGTGCTACCCAATGGCGAACCCGTAATTATTCAACAAGCCATCCACCAGATGGCCTTGACCGAGGACTATATTATCGTTGGCGATATTGCCTTCAAGATCGAACTATCGCAGATTTTTGCGCCGTATTTATTTGGGAGAATTCGGAAATTTTCTGTCCAAATCGGCTACTGGCTATCGCTGGTATTTCTGCAATTGGTGCAGCCGATTCCCTATGCCAACTTATATCTAGTCAAGCGATCGGATCTGGATCTACCGATCCCGCCTGGTGAAATTCCCACTCTGACCGTGATTAAGATCGTCCTGCCACGCGAAGTCTCTCACTTTGTTACTGATTATCGCAATCCCGACGGTAAAATTACCCTGATGTCCGCCCATAATGGTGGCTGGGATGTCACAGAATGGATCGGCGAGTATGATGAATCTCTCAATCCTGACTGCGAACGGACGCCGATGTTAACCAAGGGGATTGAAGCAGTTGCCGGCGTGAATAAAGGTTTACCACTAGAACCGCCAGTTAAGTGTCTGCGGCGGGAGTTTCGGGGCTTTCAACCCTCGCCAGTCGATCTCAACAGCGTCGCGCGCTATACGATCGATGGCCAGACTGGTGCCGTGATTACAGCCAATTTCTTTAGCGATATCGGCGATAATCCCAGCAAATGCAATACCTGGTCGGTATCGGTCAATACTCACCGCAATCTCAACCGCGATAGTCGGTTGCCAGAAACCAGCGAGAAAATTACTAGCCTATATTGGATGGGTTGGGGGTTTACCTGGGAGACGATTCCCAAACGGATTTATCGTGCCTATCGAGATCGGGAAAATCGGGTGATTCCGGTGGAAGGCTTGCCCCAGTCAGATATGCCCGTCACCCTGCTGCGGCTGGATACCGAGCGGCTGGAAATTGCCGATAGTTTTGAATTTCCGATCGGTTATATCGCCCGCAGTCCGCAATTCATCCCCAGTCAAGAGCCTTGTCCTGCGGGCAAAGATCCGGCCACCCATGGTTATATCGTCTGTGTCATCATGACCGATGCCGAGCCAGACAATCCCCATACGGTGGCGCAGGATGAAGTTTGGGTCTTCCATGCCGATGATTTCAAAGGCAAACCGATCTATCGCTTGAGCCATCCCGATATCAATCTGGGATTGACGATTCACTCAACCTGGATTCCAACGATCGAATTTGGCAAATATTCACAAGTCAAACGCGAAGCGATGCGCGAAGCCACACTCGATCGCGATTTCAATCCCGTCGTTCAAGCCAAAATCTTTCCCCATACCAAAACCCTGTTTAAAGAGGTCGTTTATCCTCACTATATCAATCAGACTAGTGAAGCCGAATTACTCGACCTGTGGGAGGATTGATCGCTCTCATAGATTGTCAACACCAGTTGAGGCATAATGTTTTCTCCCAACTCCCAACTCCCCACAGTGTAAAATAACTCAAGTAATTAATAAGCTCACATCTTGCACTAGTTTGAATATACTAGTGCTAACCGTAGATCCAGGGTACCCTAAGATCTCTGCTTTTACTAGTCTTTATGTATTGGTGCAAGATGTGAGTAAGTAGTAAACCGTGTTCGATCTAGCAAAATGGGGCATTCTGCTTAAAGTTTTGTCCTGGACGGGCTTATTTTGTGTTATCGAATTGGGAATGCTCTGAAAGGTGAATATGTAGATGAAGACATCAAGTTGCGATGGCTGGTTGCACTCATGTCCAGCTAGGCAATGCGGCAATGTCACCCCAACCAGATCTTACAGTGAATCGATAAACACCTCATTCGTCCAACTGCCGTGTAACCCATAGGGAATATGATGGGTGAGTTGAAGTGTGGCAATCGCGCCTGTGGTCAAATCTGCGGCATCTAAAATAACCACAGCCGATCGATCTTTGGCACCATCATAGATCATCGCAATTAGCCAGCCATCATCCTCCCGAGTACCACCTGGACGCGCTACGAACACAGGTTCATTGACATATCCCGTCGGTGCGACCGTCCACAATTGCTGCTCGCCAGTTGCGCGATCCAATTTGAGGATGCTTTGGAGCGGGGCATTCCCAGCCAAGGTTTGTGCGGCACCCATATAAACATAGCGATAGGGATTGCCAACATTGGCAGGGTTGATCGTTGGGAATTCACAACAACGGGTTTCAACAAGTTTACTAATCACCTGCTGTGTGGTGAGATTTAATTCAAATCGCCATAATTGTCCCGGTGTGAGCGTATTGAAATCGATCTCGCGGAAATCTTTATCGGGTTCAACTTCGGGAAAAGTTGGATAGGCGATCGAATCGATCGAAATGTTACCATCATGCTCGAAGGCATTGGCATGATGGAAAACAAAGCCCGATTTGGTTTCCAGGGTTTGGACTGGTTTACCACTCCGAGGATTGCGAGGAATGACAATAATTTTTGTCGGTTTTTCGGGTTGAAATTTGACACATTCACCCGCACCTTTGAGACCAAATAGAAATGGGAAGGGATTAAAACTAACAGGATTTTGGAAGAAGATACAATAATTTGGGGTAATCGCAAAATCATGAATGAAGGCGAAACCTGGAATCGTGTGGTAATGCTCCTCAACCACCTTGCCATCGAGATCCAATTCATAGATCGTAATTCCCGTTAGTAGTCCAGTTTTGTCAAATTTACCCGCCTTCAATCCAAAATTGACCATTCGCTGTTGGATCGGATCGAATAAAGGATGTGCCGCAAAGGGATCGCCAGGTTTGAGTGTATTATTGAGATATTCAATACCTAATGTATCGAGAGTTTGGGGATTTAATCGATGGGGTTCGGCGGCTTCCCATAGAGCGAGTAACTTACCACCCCAATAGACGACTTGAGTATTAGCGATATTCTTCAGGTTGACATTAAAAGCATTACTCAACCAACCGCCAGCTTTTGGGAGCGTGTCACTTTTGCGATGAGTATTTATACTTAGGCAGATTTTCGAGGCTGACCAATTAATCCATTTAAGTAAGCACATCGATGAGCCAGAACTTGTCCAACATGTTCTGATTTCCAACTCGCTCCAGATATTTTGATCCGTCTAGCTATTTGCTTAATCCCTGATTCTACCGCTCCAGAACCAATTGAGCAGACGTTGTCTCGCTGAAACATCTCATAATTTACAATCCTTTCTTTGTGCTTCTCTAAATACTTACAAAAATTCACTGCTGGCTTTTTCTTTAACTCTGTAAATAATGCTGTTGCACTTTCGACATTTCCTGTCCACAAATATATTTCGGCTTGCTTGAGCCGTTTTATTGAACCACCTACTTTCTGAAGATTTTCATTGAGATGGAACCAATCGAGTATTTCTCTTCTGTCCTGTTCACAACTAATTTCTTTAAATATATTCCATACTCCATCATGTCCATCACC
Organism: Chamaesiphon sp. OTE_75_metabat_556; assembly: GCF_031378165.1. Lineage (NCBI taxonomy): Bacteria > Bacillati > Cyanobacteriota > Cyanophyceae > Gomontiellales > Chamaesiphonaceae > Chamaesiphon > Chamaesiphon sp. OTE_75_metabat_556. The sequence goes on along the minus strand of NZ_JANNDR010000141.1, from coordinate 5,786 downwards.
TAGACAAGTTACTGGTTTTGCTAGTGGCTGTTTATTTGCCCAATTAATGATGACCTCATTTTGGTCGAAGCTGGCTACTATTCCCACCTCTGCCACAATTGATTTGTAGTCTTTCCATTCTGATTTTTCGCCTTTTGGTGTTATCAATCGTGCTTTTCCACCATCTGCACTTAATTCGGCTATATCTAATTTTGCTACTGGCTGGTCAAATTTTTGATAATGTACTAATCTTTGTTGTGTCTTCGCTGAAACCGTAATCCCTGTTATATACTCAATATCTTTGGCTGCATTCTTGTACGCAACATTCGCACTTAATCTTAAACAACAGTTCTCTAGATGTGGACTTAATCTACTTCCACTCCCACATCCTAATTTCTCTGCTTGCTTCTCGGTGATACTTATTTCACCTAGAGTACTTTTTAATCTCTTTGTTCTTCCTGATGCAGTTCCGCTAACTGAGTAGATAAAAAAATCCGATTTCTGGTGTCACATGACTCAATACTTGCTCTTTAACTGCTATCTCTATATCTTCTAATGTCTTCAACGATCCAGGTTCACAATCCTCATATAAAATTGCTGCAATTGCATCTGCATGTTTTTTTATTGCCTGTTGTTGTTCTGGTGTCATGACTCTATCTCAAGTTGGACTATTCTATTATTCTCTCCTATTTTAACTATCTTGGCTCACCATACTTGTTTTGCTCTCTATGAGTATTTGTACTCATCGCAAAAGTGACACGCTCCCCAGCTTTTTGAGTTCCGAACACACCGCGATAGAGAAATTTACCAGCAGCTTGTTCGGCAAGATAAGCTTCAGTTTGGACAAAACGATTGCGAAAGTGGGCTTTACCGTTTTGAAAAGTAATCCGACAAATCATCCCATCCCCATCAAAGGGGTGACGCACTGATTCATCATTAATATCCAATAATCCCGGCCCGTTACGGAATAATGTCCCTTCTAAATCTGGGGGGATTTGACCTGCGATTTCCGTAATTTGATAGTCATATTCTTGTTTTTGCGATCGATAGCCTTGCTTCCATTGTTCTAGGCTATATGGAAGTTCGGTTGCTGAAGTTTTCATATTATTTTGAGGCGATCTCGATCTCGATATAGTGAGTTTTAAAAAAATAAAATCAAAAAAAATATTTTGAGTGGCTTTTAAACCGCTCACAGTCAGACTAGCGAAACCAAGCAAAATGCGTCCGCACTTATCTAAATTCTATGAGTTTTCAGGATTACTTTCAAGGAATTCTGGCAATAAATCGGGAATAAAAGATTGGTTGCCAACTATGCCTGTTGGTTGATGCTCGATAGTACTCGATGGTGGTACAGATCTGAGATTATTTGGAGTCAATTGTACCTCTTCATTAGGCAGGAGATTGATAAAGATCAGCGGCAACATACTGCCGACATTGGTAATCAGAACTAGCAACCATAATCGATCGAAGTTAGTATCGGTGACTCCCAGTAAGTGCGTCAGAATCGCCCCACCTTCTTTCGATACCAAGCCTGATAAATTCAAGACAGACATCAACAGCGCAAATAAAGTCGCTTCGATTCCGAGCGGACATAATTTTGCAGCTAATACCAGTACGGGCATAAACGTCAGTTGCCCCATCACTGTCAGAATTAAGCTATCACCAAGCGCAAACCAATGGTCGTCAATCCCGATCGATCGATTAGTATGGGTGACTAACAACAGTGCAGTCAAACCCAGTAACGATGAAATTAAAGTCGTCCAGATAAAGATCTGCCGAAACGGAATGGTTTTTAAAAAGCGTTGAAATAACCATACGCCGAGTAAAGATGCCAAACTCGTCACCAGCCGCACCCGTCCGAGAAATTCGGGAGTAAAACCCAATTCATTGGTGCTGAAGTAGAAAAAAGCAGACTCGGCTGTCGGCGTACATTGCCAGATAAATAAGAACAGCGTCGGCATCCAGATCGCTTTCTGCGTTAAAGCTTGCCACAGTTGTTGCATTTGCTCTGTAACGACTGTCTTCCGGTTACCATCTGCCAGCGTCACAGGTTGCTCGTCAATCCAGAATGCTGCGGCTGAAACTAACAACGGAAACGCCGCCGTTAAGGCAAATACCGTCCGGGTACTAAAATGTTGGAGCAGTAACCCACTAAAATAGGCCGTCAGTAATCCGCCGACTGCCGACGCACCCCAACATAAAGCTTGCAGCGAACCAGCTTTCGCAACCGACTCGTTCCGCGCGCGTTCGACAATCAGCGAATCTACAATCACATCACTAAATGCGACGGAGAGTGAAGTAATCGAGATCGCCAGTGTCGCCGCAGCGGCACTATGTACTAGATTTGCTAAGCTCAACCAAGCTGCGACACCCAATAAACCCGACAAGATTAGATAAGGTCGTCGGCGATAACCAAAGATTGGCAAGCCATCAGAAATAAAGCCAAATAGCGGCTTAATCACCCACGGTAAGGCCGCAATCCCCATGAGCGCAGCTACTTCGGCTGGCGATAGTGCCAGTTCGTCTTTGAGGAAAAAACTGACCGCTAGCCTGGAGATACCCAAAATTCCCTGCACCATGTACACCAGCAAAATTGCCAGCAGTTCGGGACTCGGTTGGTGCCCAAACAAGATCTTGGTCAAGATCGAATTTTGAGAATCGATTGCTAGTGACTTGGAACGCTCGGTTAGCATTATTAATAAATGTTACGCGATATCTAAGCTCTATGTTAACTCATCTTCACAAAGCGATCGCGCGATCTGGGTGAAAACTGCCTCCGATCCCTTCTTCTGGATCGATCGCATCCTCAAAAGCACTAAAAGCACCAGCATATTTAGATATCGATCGTAAAACTATCCCGTCGATGAAAATCAGCTTCGGTACCAGTATGAGTTAATGCCCAATAGCTAATTTCATTTTGAGTAGATTTAATTACTGCTGTAATTGCTACTTCTAGCTTGAGATCGGTCTTAATTATCTGACTTAGATCGAATCCTAAATTTAGTCGTAAATTATCCGATCGATCGATCGTAAATGGCAAAGATCCAAAAGCGATTTCCGGTCGCAAACCCTGGCGATAACCATCGAGGGCATAAACATTCCAATCACCAGTCGGTGCGAGATTAACTTCCCAATAATTAGGCGAGCTTGCCACGCCAATAAAGAACTCAAAACAGGTAGTCGCCCAGAGTTCTAGCTTGCGGGTGGGTAAGAGTGAAGGTGGATCGATCGAGACTCGATCCAGCTCGCCTTGGACTAAATACTCGATCGACAGGAGATTATCAACTCGATCGATCTGACCGCTAATATCGATTTGGGGGATGATAATATCTGTTGGAAACGGCTGAAGCTTAAAACTACTCATGCACGAAGATCGTTAATAATCGATCGAATGATTGGTTCTTGGGCTTCAATACTAGCAGTGAGTTTAAATTGTACCAATGCTCGATCGAGATTGTGAGTGGGATACTTAACTTTGAAATACACATTTCCAGCTAAATAATCTGTGAAAAATCGCAGACCCAATTCAAAAGCAATTAAGCGAATTCCATCGAATAAATATGCGTAGTCATCCTCGGTCAGAAAACCGCTCGCTTGGGACAGATATCCTGCCAAAATCGATCGACACATCTGGGTATCGAATTCGACCTGTTCCCATTCTTTTGTCTCTTCACCAAGCGGATTGCAACCCGATCGCAAACAATCCCCGATATCATAGTGTACCAATCCTGGCTTGACCGTATCGAGATCAATAATCCCGATCGCCTGTTGGGTAGTGGTACAAATTAGCACGTTATTCACCTTCGGATCGCCGTGAATCGGGCGCAAAGGCAGTTTGCCATCATTTTTAGCATCTTCTAGCACTCGCGCCCAGGCTTGTCGATCTCGGACAAACTTGAGACAATAATCGACCTGTTCACTGACCGCAATCGTAGCAGTCGAGAGCACTTGGTGATAGTCGGCCAGATATTGGGGGGTAATATGAAACCCAACGAGGGTATCGGCTAACAGTGCGGGATCGAGATTGCTAATTAGATGGTGAAATCGCCCTAAAGCATAACCAACTTCCCGCCCATGTTCGATATCCTGAATGAGATCGATCGTCTCCGAACCATCGATAAAGCTAATCGCCCGCCAATAGGAGCCGTCGGGTTCTACCCAATGATCTTGGTTCGCTAATGTCAATAATACGCGTGGTACTGCCCAGCGACGTTCTAACCCGTCAGTTTGGGCTTGGAGCTGTTGACAAACATGCTCGGTGAAGATGCACATATTCTGCATCACCAGCGCGGGTTGTTGAAAGACATGAGTATTGATCCGCTGCAACACAAACTGCGGTTCGCGATCGCTGGCGATCGTCACCAGATAGGTATCATTGATATTGCCACTACCAAAGGCGCGTAGTTCGGTAACTGGCCTGGATGCAGCAAATTGTTGGGCGATATTAGTTAGACGATCCAATGTTTAAGAGGGAATAGGGGATAGTAGGGCTGACTTATTAGTTGGCAACTGACTGAGTCGATCCATTAACGGTAGATTTGTTTTCTAGCGATTCCACCAGCGATTTTTCTTCCAATGCCACCGAATTGTGCTCTGTGACCATCTGATTATAAGTATCGGTTTGCTCCTTGAGTCGGACGACTAGCTGATTGTAACTCTGCACTCGTTGATTGAAAGTAGCTACGCGATCGCGATAGTCGCTGTGGGGACTAGACACGGTCGCCGCTTTGAGATCGCTGCGTTCTGATTCTAACCCTTGCACTTCCTGTTTGACCTGTGCGGCTAATCGATCTAGTTCGGATCTCCGACTGGTTAATTGTTGATTGAGGGTTTTAGTCCGGTTGCGCAGCGCGGTAAAAACCCCTTCATAACGTTCGGATAAAGCCACGATCGCCGATCGATCCGTAAAATATTGACGGTAATATGTCTCTAAATCTGAGCTGAGATCGCGCACCTCCGTCCCCAAAATGGAGTGGAGTTCGCTATCGACCGAGCTGGGATCTTGTTGGTTGTAAGTATCGACTAGTTTAAGAATGCGGGGATTTGTGAGCTGCGCGAGTACAGAGCGTAATTTTTGATTGAGTTGGGACTGCTCGAATAGGGACATCCGCTGATATGCCGCATGTAGCAGCTCATGGGCTGCGGTGACTTCCATCACGCCATCCAAACGCGGATCGGTAACAGCTTGGAGGAAGATACCTTTGGTGGTGACATAGCAACCCAAGACGATCGTCTGTTCGGAACTCTTGCAGAGATTGAGGGATGACTTGCGAGTTTCGATCGTTGGCTGATTGAGATAAAACAATCGCCGCCCAGTATCTGTCATTGTCGTCTTGGTGGCCATTGCCGCAATGTCTGGCGGTGGCTGATATCCCAACAATTTGATGCCATCTACTAACTCTTGGGTAAATCGAATCCCCACAATAATGACAGCGATCGCCATTGCCATAACGAAATAGCGCTTTAGTCGTTTCATAGCGATCGATAGAGGTGGTTTGAGCCGGTGGCGATGCATGTCGAATACTACTCTAACAGGGGATTGGCTGGGATAGACGTGAAAATCGGCGAGCGGGATGTTTCGGTCGCTACTTTACTTATCATTCCCCACAGCTTTGTTAATCTTCGTTGCGATCGACTGACTAAGCTCGATCGAGTGTGATAACTTTTGAGTGAAGCCGGTTGAGTTATCGATCCCTAATAAATTTTTAAAAGAGTAATTCAGTGATGGATAACAATTTCGCCCAGACTGCCCCAGCAGCCCAATTAGCAGCAGGTGAAGAAATGAGTGACTATGTAGCCCACCTCCA
>NZ_JANNDR010000097.1:0-4090 GCF_031378165.1 Chamaesiphon sp. OTE_75_metabat_556 | reverse complement strand
GGGAGGTTTCGAGGGCGGGGATGATGCCTTCTAGCTTGGATAATAACTGAAAAGCTACTAGAGCTTGAGCGTCAGTGACACTATAGTACTCAGCTCGTCCCAAATCTTTGAGATAGCTATGTTCTGGCCCTACCCCAGGATAGTCTAATCCGGCACTGATCGAATGTGCTTCGGTGACTTGGCCGTCGTTATCTTGCAGTAGATAGCTCATCGCTCCATGCAATACGCCCGGACGTCCTTTGGTGAGGGTGGCAGCATGTTTGTCGGTATCGACCCCTTCACCAGCCGCTTCGACCCCAATCAGCCGCACGCTTGGCTCCTTGACGAATTCGTGAAATAGTCCCATCGCATTGGAACCACCACCGATACAAGCGAGGAGAATATCTGGTAAACCGCCCCATTTTTCCAGGGCTTGCGCGCGAGTTTCCACGCCGATAATCGCATGAAAATCCCGGACGATCATCGGGTAGGGATGAGGGCCAGCAACAGATCCAAGGATATAGTGCGTTGTCTCCACATTTGTGACCCAATCCCGAATCGCTTCGGAAGTCGCGTCTTTGAGCGTACCCGTACCCGCAGCTACTGGCCGCACTTCGGCACCGAGCAATTGCATCCGAAACACGTTCAATTCCTGGCGTTTCATATCTTCCACGCCCATGAAGATGACACAATCTAATCCAAACCGAGCGCAGACAGTAGCTGTTGCCACTCCATGCTGTCCCGCACCCGTCTCGGCAATCACCCGTTGTTTGCCCATGCGTTTGGCGAGGAGGACTTGCGCTAGCGCATTGTTAATCTTGTGCGCGCCCGTATGATTGAGGTCTTCGCGTTTGAGGTAAATCTGGGCACCAGTACCATCGGGACGCGCATAACGCTCGGTGAGGCGTTCGGCAAAATAGAGTGGGCTGGGTCTGCCCACATAATCGCGGAGCAGTCCGTTGAGTTGCTGGTGGAATTCGGGATCTTGGGTATGACGGCGGTATTCGGCTTCAAACTCCAGCAATGCAGGCATCAGCGTTTCTGGGACGTATTTCCCCCCAAACTTGCCAAACCGACCGAGATTGTCTGGCTGTTGAAGCGGTAACTGACGATTTTGGTTGGGTGAAAGGGGCGTTTGGGTCATAAGGTTGGTGGTGGGGATCTGCTGAAGTTGTGGCAAACCAAGGCGATCGTGGTTTAAATGAACCTAGAATTGCGATCGACAGGAGGATAATTCACTCGATCGACTATTATACCGTTGCTCGCTCGTCCCGATCCACGATCGAAAAGAGGGCAATCTCCTTGAGATTACCCTCTTGTGATCAGTCCGACCGCTCCAAGTCTTGCTTCGCTAGCGATCGAAATTAAATTTTTCAACTCTCATCGCATCCAATACGGTTCGGTTAAACAAATAGATGTTCTAGTATTAGTCCGCGTAGGCGGACTTTGCATCATTAGCTGCGACTTCAGTCGTCAGCTAACCGAACCGGATTGTCATCGCATCTACTTCACGATAGTTTTGCCTCGGACTCTCACACTTCGCAAAATGCCGATTTAGCGATAGTAACGGTAGTCACGACGATAACCGCGATCGTCGCCTCGGTAATATCGATCGCGAGGCTCGTAGTATCCCCGTCCCCAGCGGGAGCGAGCTTCCCGTTCCCGTTGCCATTCTAACCGCCGCCGATAGCGATCTGCTTCCCAGTTTGAATAGTAGCCACGGTCGCGCCCAGGGCCAATTTTCAAAATTACTTGGGCGTGCAGATCTCCGGCTGGTTGTTGGACGACTGAGGCCGGATTACTAGTCGCAGCCATTGCTTGAGAGGCGGGTAAGATCGCAATTGCCCCAAGTAAGCCGATTGCTAGTGTAGTAATTTTTGACATATATAAACCATCCTCATAGTGACGTAACGTCGCTCGTCAACGTAACAGGCTGAAGTTCATCCGAATAAGTAGATTAATTTAAGTTTATCGTATTCTTGACGCTTTCATCATCCATCAAAAGTAGCACTTTTTAGCTGTTTTTATCTATCAAAAGTCATCGTGTATCCAGTAAAAAAGCATGACTATAGTCACAGGCGGCGATCAACACTCAACTTTGATTATCTCGATTAAATACTTCGCATTCCGAAATTAATTATAAGACATCAATTTGGTGGAGTTCTGAAAATTAAAAAGATGGCAATCTAATGTATTAGATTGCCCCGACTAATTTAAATTGTAGCTTAAATTATCAATAGTCAAGACTTAGCGATCGCGACGGTATTCGCCATGATAGCTGCGATCGTTATATGAGTTGTTATCGCGGCGGTAATCACTATAACGATCGTTGTAGCGTCCATATTTGCGGTAGCGAGGGTTTGCGGCTTCCCATCGCGCTCTTGCTTCCCGTTCGCGAACCAATTCCAATTGACGACGACGTGCTTCCCAGCCTTGGCGGCGATCTAAATTCTGATATGTCTGAGGTGTAGTCACCACAATTACTTGCGGACTGGTGGATCTCGCTGGTTGCTGGATGATGACTGGAGTACTATCGTAAACAGGTCGCGCTTGCGCTGCTGGGACGATCGAGATTGCGGTGAGTAGGCCGATGGCTAACGATGTAAATTTCAACATGGATAAATCCTCGTAGTTCCGGAAGAGTGATTTGGGAAAGAGCGGGTTGGGAATCGATTCGTTCTCGATTGCTATCACCTTAGCTCGATCGGCCTCAGTCGATCTTCGAGCTAAGGTCATGCTTTTCATTTATTTCTACCTATCGGAAGTAACGATCTAGCAAGTAGCAAAATCGTGACTATAGTTAGCAACTAAACAACGTTGTTCGTCGTCTGAACGGCAATTTTTAAACGAATTAGACCTGTCATGCTTGGCGATCTTCTCTAAAATCCAACCAGAAGCCAGAAACCCGACTTCAAGAAGTCGGGTTTCTCTGCTATTGCCACTGTAATCTCTAAATTAGCTCATCTCTAACATTCGTTGTATCGGTCGGAGCGCAGCCAATCGAACATCTTCAGGCATCGTAATTTCTGGCGATCGATTTTTCATGGCTAAATACAATTTTTCCAATGTATTCAACCGCATGTGCGGACACTCATTACACGCACAATTATTTATTGGTGGTGCTGGAATAAACTCTTTGTGAGGTTGAGCTTTTTGCATCTGGTGAATGATACCTGGCTCGGTGGCAATGATAAATTGCATACTCTGACTCTGCGCTGTGTATTTCAACAATGCACTCGTCGAACCGATAAAATCAGCATGTTGCAATACTGCCTCTTCACATTCTGGATGAGCGATAATTTCCGCATCAGGATAGTTAACTTTTAACTGCACCAACTTCTTCTCTGAAAAAGTCTCATGCACCATACAACTGCCTTGCCATAACACCAGTTCCCGCTCGGCTTGCTGCATCACATATCGACCCAAATTGCGATCGGGCGCAAAGATAATTCCCTGTTCTAATGGAATCTGTTTGACGATTTTGACAGCATTAGAACTCGTACAGATAATATCACTTAGAGCCTTGATTTCTGCCGTACAGTTAATATAAGAAATTACAATGTGGTCGAGATATTTAGCTTTGAATTCGGCGAATTTATCGGGCGGACAACTATCCGCCAGCGAACATCCTGCTGCCAAGTCTGGTAATAATACTAACTTATTGGGATTTAAAATCTTGGCAGTCTCCGCCATAAAGTGGACGCCAGCGAACACGATAACATCGGCGTCGGTACTCGCGGCTCTGCGGGATAATTCGAGTGAGTCACCAATAAAATCTGCCACGTCCTGAATCTCTGAATCTTGGTAATAATGTGCCAGGATGACCGCATTGAGCGATTTTTTCAATTCTTGAATTGCCGCTACAACATCAACGGGGATACGCTCTGAATTAGCAGTCGGACGGGCAGTGACAAACATCTGGGTAGTTGGTTTGGGAGTATTTGGGTCGATCTATTCCAATTATAGTAGATTTTACCAAAATGCCAAGTGGGTCAGCTTACTACTAGCCAAAATTATAGTAAAAAGCACTACGAGTGATATCGTAGTGCTGTTATCGATCTTGCAAGATCGATCGAATGACTCGATCTTACGGTCGTACAGTCGCTGCTCT
>NZ_JANNDR010000082.1:0-5066 GCF_031378165.1 Chamaesiphon sp. OTE_75_metabat_556 | reverse complement strand
GGAGCGACCCAAATCGCGCTGAGGTTCCCTCAGCGTGCGTTTGGGTCAAGACAGCGGAGTGCCGCCCCTCAAACTCCCCTGCACAAGGGTTGGTTTGTGTGAAGCGGGGCGCGCTTCTCTTCGAGACGCTACGCGAACGCATTAGCTCCGCAATGGGAATCGATCTGTGGGTGGAGTTTCTCGATTCTTGAAGGAGAGGCTATCGCCAGGGAAAATCCTTAACCTGTTGGCGTAGCCTCTGTCTTGACCCAAACACATGCGGAGGTTTCCTCCGCATGTGTTTGGGTCGCTCCGTAGGGAGATACTGACGTTAACTGAATTTTGCGATGAATATTAATCTACACTACCAGCCATCGCGACGCGATAGATATCAGCGGGGGTGAGGTTTGTGTGGATTACCTGACCATCTTTAAACCAGACAATCCGTCGGGTTTGTTTAGCAACATCGGGTTCGTGCGTCACCATGACGATCGTAATTCCACTTTCATTTAGTTGCGTGAAAATATCCATGACCTCTTGAGTCGTCCGCGAATCTAAGGCACCTGTCGGCTCGTCGGCTAGCAGAACGCGCGGTTCTCCGACGATTGCCCGCGCGATCGCGACGCGCTGCTGTTGCCCCCCAGAGAGTTGATTGGGACGATTGGCCATCCGGTTGCTCAAGCCCACTTTTTCGAGCGCGATAACGGCACGTTCTTTGCGTTCGTTGGGTGGCGTACCCCCATAAACCATCGGCAACATCACATTTTCGAGGGCGTTGAGCTGGGGTAAAAGATGGAATTGTTGGAAGATAAAACCAAGTTTGCGATTGCGGATTTTGGCCAATTCGGCATCGGGGACAGTGGACACATCGAGATTGTCCAGATAGTAATGTCCGCTGGTGGGTTGATCGAGACAACCGATAATATTCATCGCCGAGGATTTACCAGAACCAGATGGCCCCATGATCGCGCAATATTCGCCTTCAGCGATCGTCAGATTCACACCATCTAGAGCTTTAACCAAGGTGTCTTCGATGCCATAGGTTTTGTTGACATCTTCGAGGCGGATGATAATTGGTTGGCTGTCCATCGGGATTTAGGGGTGAGATGTATCGATTGGGTGATGTTGGTGACTAATATCAGTGTAAGCGTGGATATGGCTCAAATGGGAGTGGGCATGGGGGTGTTGATGGGCGATCGATCGATTCTTGCTGCCGACATCTGCGGGGTGCTCGTGCTGGTGGTAAGGATCGTGGCTGTGAGCGTGAGTATGCCAAAGTTCTGGATGAGTATGGACAAATCGATCGGGTGAGAGCCATAACTGCACGATCGCCAGTAACGACAACCCAACAAAACTCCCATATAGAAAAGTCCGATCGGGAACAGTCGTGCCCAGCCATCCCGCTAACGGATAGGCCCCCGCCCACCACAGATGACTCCAGGCAAAATGCGCGCCATATACCCGTCCTTGAAATTCCGTCGGCGTGCGATCGGCAATTAAGGTTTGCAGGGTGAGACTAATTAGGCTTTGGCCGCAGCCCGCGATCGCCCACAAGCCAATCAGCGGAACTAATCCGACGAAATTGGCACCGAGTAACGAGAGCGTTATTAATAAACCGCCAGCCCCGATCGTCACGATCTTCGATCGCAACTTGGGAAACATCCCGATTACCATTGCCCCAACTGTAGCACCCAAACCAAATCCCATCATTACCCAGCCATACTCGACCGCTGTTTGGTGGAGCGTCCCGCGTACATAGCCCACCGTATTCACCAAAATCTGGGCACCAGCGATCGAAGCTACTAATTGCATCATCAAGCCATACCGAATCGGGGCATCATGCCATAATCTCGACGTCCCAGCCCGAATATCTGTGCCGATCGATCCGATCGATTTTTGTGCTGATTCAGTCAGATCCGATCGTAAGTTACCTGGCAGCGTGCCAATGAGAATGGCCGCGATCGTAAAGCTCAAACCATCCCAGAAAAACAACTCCCTCGCACCGACAACTAGTGCCAATACTCCCGCAATTCCCGGTCCAAATACGCCTAAAATTTGATAAGTCGTAGCCGATAAGGCGATCGCTTGTGGATAGTCAGCCTTGCTGGTGACTAGGGGAATTGTCGCCTGATATGTCGGTGCGAAAAAAGCATTGAAGATATTTAAACCCAACACCAGCGCGTAGATTTGCCAGATGCTATTGACAAATGGCAATAAGCAAACCAATAGCATCCGGCCCAGATGCGTCACCATCAAAATTGGCTTCCGATCGTACCTGTCAGCGATCGCACCTGCTAATGGCGATAATAAAGTAAATGCCGTGACTCTGAGTGTCAATGCGCCAGCGAGGACGATTGGTGCAGATTTACCAGCTAGTTCAAAAGCCAATAATGCCAATCCCAACCAAGTCAAAGCATCTCCCAACAAACTAATCGTTTGCGCGAGATAAAGTCGTCTAAAAATCGGATTATTGAGACTGGTAGGGAAGCCAATTTTATGCATTTATTTAGATGGACGATCGTGATAGAACTAATACTACTATGTTAGGCTATTGACGCTATGACTACGATCGTCCGAGACTCACGATAATTTATGCCTGATCGTTCATCGGCGATACTACCGCCAGATTTGTATATTGAAATAAATGGCATCAAAACCCGTTATTGGCAGATGGGCAGATCCGGCAGTCCAGTTATTTTGCTACATGGGGGCAATGGCTCGATCGAGTTTTGGTTGTACAATATTGCTGCTTTAGCCGCATCCCATCGTGTGTATGCTTTTGATATGGTTGGTTCGGGTCGATCGGATTATCCCGACGGATCTTATTCGATCGAGTATCAAGCTGAATTTTTGGCAGGTTTCACGATCGCTTTAGGCATTAATTCAGCCACGCTGATTGGGAATTCCATGGGTGGTGCTGTTGCCTTGCAATTTACTAGATCTTATCCCGATCGTGTAGACAAGTTAGTATTAGTCGATAGCATGGGCTTAGGCCAAGAAATCAGTTGGGGAATTCGCCTAATTACTTTGCCAGCGATCGTCAATTTATTGCGACCGGGACGCTGGATGATTCCGGGAATGTTAAGATCTAATTTTTACAATCGTCATCTATTACCCCCAGAATGGATCGAATTTCGCTACCCAATTTTTGCCATTCCCGATCGCAATCGCGTGATTCTGAGACTCGGACAAAGTAATTTTAATCTCGCTGGCGTCCGTGCGGATGTCTATCAACCGATCGTTGCTAGCTTGCCCCAGATCGATCGCCCGACATTAATTGTTTGGGGAGCACAGGATCGAATTATTCCGGTCAAACATGCCTACGTTGCAGCCGCAGGTTTACCCCACCATCAATTAGAAATTTTTCCCGATTGCGGACATCATCCCTATCTGGAATATCCAGCTAAATTCAATCGCTTGGTATTGGATTTTCTCAACAATTAACTAATATCGATCGACCGTACCTATGTTAGAACCGATCGACAATGTTCGAGATGCTAAACCAACTTATTGGTATACAGGTTATTGCCCTCAGAGTGGCAAACTATTACAGTTACCGCGCACCCACCAAGTCGAACAAATTGCCCACGAATTGATGGCAAAATTGTCACTAGCCGATCGATATCGCCGTGAGGGGAAAATGTATGGTGTCTTATTAGTCGAAACATCCACAGGCGATAGATTCTCACTCCAAGCCTTTTCAGGATTATTAAATAGCCAAGCGGTTGTCGATGGCTGGGTACCGCCAATTCCAGGACGCGATCGCGTGGCGATCGAGGAAACTGCTACGCTAAAAGTTCTAGCGACGATGAAGCAAGAATTAATCGATCTGGATCGAACCACAGAGCGCGAACAATATCGATCGATCTCAGCGGAATTTGTCGATCGCATCAAGCAACTATCGATCGCACATCGTCAGCGCAAAGCAGTGCGCCAACAACAGCGCGAGCATTATGAGTCTACCCTCAACGAGGTGGAACTAACCGCCGCCATCGCCCAACTCATCGCCCAAAGCTGCCAGGATGGACGAGAACGCGATCAACTCAAGCAAGAGCGCGACGCAATTTTACACCCGCTCAAGCGGATTTTAGACCAGAATGACGATCTAATTCGGGAGCTGAAGCAACGGCGCAAGCTGCGATCTCGTCAACTTCAGACACAGATGCACGATGCTTATCGGTTGATGAACTTTTTGGGCACATCTAGCTCGTTGCGAGAATTGATGCCCGCTGGAATTCCCACGGGAACAGGCGATTGTTGCGCACCGAAGTTACTTCATTATGCCGCTAGTCATCAGCTTAAGCCGATTGCCATGGCCGAGTTTTGGTGGGGGGATGGGGATGGGGGGACGGGGAGAAAGATTCAGGGGGAGTTTTATGGGGCTTGTAAGGAGCGATGTCAGCCGTTGATGGGGTTTATGTTGGCGGGGTTGTCTTCGCTGCCAGCTAATTTAGATTTATCGATCGTTTATGAGGATGAATATCTAATGGCGATCGATAAACCTGCTGGATTATTATCGGTACCTGGGCGGACGATCGATCTCCAAGATAGTGTGTTGACAAGGTTGCGAGGATTGTATCCCGAAGTTTATGCCGTCCATCGACTCGATCGCGATACATCGGGGATATTATTATTTGCGCGGGATAAACAGACTTATCGAAAAATCAGTCAGCAGTTTGAAAATCGACAGGTACACAAAATATATGAGGCGATCTTGGGCGGCAGGATTGAATTAGAACAAGGCTCGATCGATTTACCCTTGTGGGGCGATCCGCTCGATCGACCGCGCCAACAGGTAGACTTTAATCTAGGGAAACCGAGCTTGACTCATTTTCAGGTATTAGGACAAATCGAAGGCTACACGCGGATTGAGCTTACTCCCGTGACTGGTCGATCGCATCAATTGCGCGTTCATGCTGCGGATGTTAGAGGTCTAGGTGTCGCTATTCTAGGCGATCGATTGTATGGTTGTCGGGCAGATTTAGAACGCTTACATCTACATGCACGCGAGCTGAGTTTTATTCATCCATACACATTGGCACGAATTTCGATCCAAACTCAATGCCCATTTTAAATCAAAGATCCGT
>NZ_JANNDR010000073.1:0-19107 GCF_031378165.1 Chamaesiphon sp. OTE_75_metabat_556 | reverse complement strand
CATTTGTCGTGGTTGCCGGACGATCGCCAGGCCGCTGAATGATGCTTTCCAGTACCCGACGTTTGGCTTTGGTATCGATCCCGATCAGTCGCACATATTCACCGCTATGCTCTTGCAGGCAGGTGGATAAACCAGTGAAGATGTCAGCTTCACGAGTAGAGTTAAAAGCCGCACAACTCGTCCAGGAGCTGGTTTGGAAGCGACGTTTATCGGCATGTTCGGTACCGACACTGTATCCCTGAGCGAGCAGTTGGCGGACACTAGCGATCGTCTCCGGCGAGATATGGGATGAGATTGCCGTACTCACGGCCTTTAAACTCTCCGATCTGGCGATGCCATATAGTCCCGAACTAGAGATATCGATCGCTTCTTGCAATGGTGTAATGCATTCGATGTCATCCGCACAGCGATAGCCAGAGCGCAATGAATCATTGATACTGATGATGTGAGCCGCAAACTTGCGATCGTCGGGTTGCACCTCTGATAATCGATCGGCTTGCTGTTGATTGGTAATAATCGCGCCCGATGGCACGTACTTACCAGGCGGGATTTCGACATCTTGAATCAGGGCGTGCATCATCACGATGCAACCGTGGCCGACTTTGGCATTAAAGACTGTCGATCGAAAGCCGATAAAGCAGTCATTACCGACATAAGCCGGGCCATGAATTAAAGCCATGTGGGTGATCGATGTATTCGTGCCGATCCAGACAGAATATTCAGTATTGTCATCACCGATGACGCGACCTTGTTCCAAACCGTGGATGACAACACCATCTTGAATATTCGTATTCGCACCGATCCCAAACGGATTGCCTTCATCTGCCCGAATCGAGATCCCTGGTGCGATCATCACATTGGCACCGATCCGCACGTCCCCAATAATATTAGAAAAAGCGTGAACGTAGGCACTAGAGTGAATCTTGGGTTCGATCAGCGTCTTCGACCATGGGGTTGGTGGGGAAGCCGTAATATTATCGGGAGGTACGGTCTGGGCTACTGTCATTGGTCTAAATTTTCCTGAATATAATCAGTCGGTTAAATATTCTTTATTGATAAGTTAAGAGTCGATCGCTTCGAGATGCGATAAATGTAGATCGATCGACGATCGGCCAAAGCTGGACATAAATTAGCGGTCAGTAGCAGTTATAAATCGCACGCACAATACGATCGATAGTACAGTTTCGGCGATCGCTTTGGCAATATAATACAAAATTATTATTTTTGATTTCGACTATAAGCAGAGCTAATGTCATTATTTGCCGATGGTGAGGTTGCAGGTCAGCCACTAGTATCGATATATTAAGAAAATGAGCATCGAGCTAGCTGCCCGCCATCTAGGTCGATTGTCCGATCTTCGGCGTAATCGGTTGGTTCTGGTAGATAATGGGTGATAGCTTAAAATATTCTAAAGTTTCTCCGCTCAATTTTGGACTGCTGAGATCGATGATTCTCAGAAATAAAGTTGTGCGGCTAATTAAGATTAAAAATTTTTAACATCATAGAGACAGATCGCTGGGCGTAATTTATGGAACAAATGCTGCTGGACACAGGTTGGTGGATACCATGCTATGGCTTGGTTGGGGCGATTCTAACCATTCCCTGGATGACAAGATTGGTGCGCCGGACTGGCCCGAGACCAGCAGCCTATCTAAATATTTTGATGACGACGATCTCCCTGATCCACGGGACGGCGTTGTTTCGGCTGGTTTGGAATCACGAGCCACATCGGATCGTCTTTAATTGGCTGACAGTGGCGGGATTAGATCTCAATCTGACTTTCGAGCTGTCGGCAGTGAGTGTGGGCGCAATGGAGTCGGTGACCATTTTGAGTTTCTTGGCGCAAGTATTTGCACTGGGCTATATGGAAAAAGACTGGGCAATGGCGAGATTCTTTGCGTTGGTCGGCTTCTTTGAAGGCGCGATGAGTGCGGTCGCCATTAGCGATTCGCTGCTGGTCAGTTATGGCTTACTGGAATTATTAACCCTGTCTACCTATTTACTGGTGGGCTTTTGGTACGCGCAACCGCTGGTAGTCAAAGCGGCTCGCGATGCTTTTTTGACCAAACGGGCGGGAGATATCTTGCTGTTTGCGGGGGTGATTGCTCTATCGAGTATGGCCGGGAGTTTGGATTTTAACGATCTGTACGAGTGGTGCGAAGATCCCAAAATTTCACCATTAACCGCGACGCTGATCGGGCTGGCATTGATTGCTGGGCCGATCGGGAAATGCGCTCAGTTTCCCTTGCACCTCTGGTTGGATGAAGCGATGGAAGGGCCAAACCCCGCATCGATTCTACGAAATTCGGTCGTGGTGACGGGTGGGGCGTATATTTTGATTAAGGTACATCCGATTTTGTATCTATCGCCGATCGTCATGAATACCTTGATGGTAATTGGGACTGTGACGGCGATCGGGGCAACTTTAGTCTCGATCGCCCAAATCGATATCAAGCGGACGATTTCCTATTCGACTAGTGCCTACTTGGGGTTGGTATTTATTGCGATTGGGGCGAAGTGGATCAGTTTCGCTTTATTCCTGCTCTTTGCGCATGCGGTTGCCAAAGCTTTGATCTTCATGAGTATCGGCTGCGTAATTTTGACGACCAATAATCAGGATATCAACGAGTTTGGTGGTCTGGCCAAGAGCATGCCCGCGACGACGACGGCATTTATCGTCGGTTCCCTCGCGATGACTGGAGTATTCCCATTAGGTGGTTTTTGGGCATTTCAGGAGGGATTTGAGGCTCTACGAGTTGATTACCCTTGGGCGATTGCAATCATTTTAATCGTCAACGGCTTGACTGCTTTTAACCTGGCACGGGTGTTCGGCTTGGTCTTTTTAGGCAAAACTCAGCCCAAAACCCGACGCGCGCCAGAAGTGGCGTGGCCGCTAGCTTTGCCGATGGTATTTTTGACAGTGCTGACAGTGTTAACGCCAGCAGTAATGTCCCAACTGGCACTGTTACCAGATTTGGATGATATTAGCCTGTTGCAATATAGTTCGATTAGTCTATCGAGCGGGTTGGGATTTGTCGTGGGTGGGCTGTTGTACTTTAGAGCAGATCGTAAGCCGGTGAAACTATCGGTACCGTGGGTTCAAGCACTGCTCGCCAATGATTTTTATGTCGAAAAGCTTTATGACAACACGATTGTGTGGTCGGTATATCAACTTTCGCAAGTTACGGCTTGGATCGATCGTTATGTCGTCGATGGCTTGGTCAATTTAGTCGGATTTGCGACGATATTTAGTAGTGAAAGCTTGAAATATGGCGCATCTGGCCAAGTCCAAAGCTATGTACTCACCATCGCGGTCGGCGCAGGCTTAATGGGTTTGACAATCGCCTGGCTATTTTTATCACTTTAAAGTGAGTTAGGAGTTGGGAATGGGGAGCGGGGATTTCTCTGTACCTTATTGACTATTCACTATTCACTATTCACTATCCACTATTCACTATTCACTAAACTCTACTTTCATGCTGAGTATTTTATTAATCGTTCCCATGCTGGGAGCACTGGTAGTAGCTTGCTGGCCGAGCCAGACTCGCTCGATCGCCTCCACGATCGCTTTAGCCACGATTGGTTGGACGATCTGGTTATTGATCCAGTTCGACTTAAGTAATCCGGGGATGCAATTTGTTGAAAATGTCAACTGGATTGATGCGTTAGGATTGTCATATCGATTGGGTATCGATGGTTTGTCATTGCCATTGGTGGCTCTCAATAGCTTATTGACATGGGTGGCAATTTATAGCAGCAACGAAGAAATCGAGCGACCGAGACTGTATTACACGCTGATTTTGATCCTGAATGCGGCGGTCAGTGGCGTATTTTTGGCTCAAGATTTATTGCTATTTTTCATCGCTTACGAGCTGGAATTGATTCCGCTGTATCTGTTGATTGCGATTTGGGGCGGTCAAAAGCGGGCTTATGCAGCCACAAAATTTTTGATTTATACGGCTTTGTCTGGGGCGTTAATTTTAGCCGCGTTCTTGGGCTTGGCTTGGTTTGGCGGTAGCAATAGCTTTAGTTACAATCCTGCCCTCGCCAATGCGTTGCCCGTGAGTCAACAGTTGTTGCTACTCGGTGCGCTGTTACTGGGTTTTGGGATCAAAATGCCGCTGTTCCCGTTTCATACTTGGTTGCCCGATGCTCACGTTGAAGCCTCGACCCCGATTTCGGTATTGTTGGCGGGAGTATTACTCAAACTCGCGACCTACGGGATCTTGCGGTTTTGTGTGGGCTTATTCCCCGATGCATGGCAGATCGCCGCGCCGTGGCTCTCAATCTGGGCGATCGTCAGTGTATTGTACGGCGCGTTGATGGCGATCGCCCAAACGGATATGAAGAAGATGGTGGCTTATAGCTCCGTCAGTCACATGGGTTACATCTTACTGGCGGCGGCCGCAAATACCCCACTGAGTTTTTCGGCGGCGATGATTCAGATGGTCAGTCACGGGTTAATTTCTGCTACGCTATTTCTCTTAGTCGGCGTGGTGTATCAGAAGACGAAAACTAGGGATATCAATATCTTGGAAGGTTTGCTCAATCCCGAACGGGGGATGCCAGTGATTGGCAGTTTGATGATAGTGGGAGTAATGGCGAGCGCGGGGATTCCTGGGATGGTGGGGTTTGTGGCCGAGTTTCTGATCTTTCGGAGTAGTTTTCCAGTTTTTCCGATTCAGACGCTACTCTGTATGTTAGGAACTGGTTTAACGGCAGTTTATTATCTATTGTTAATTAACAAAGCTTTTTTTGGACGACTGTCGGCACCAGTGCAAAATCTCGAAGCTGTAACTTGGCGCGAACGCTATCCCGCGATGATTCTGACTGTCGCGATCGTCCTATTCGGGTTTCAACCTGGTTGGATTACCCGCTGGAGCGAACCGACGATCGCGGCGACGCTGCATCAACCGCCAGCTATCGCTGTTAGTGTTACTAAGTAGCCAAACATATTTCCAAACTTTAACATCCAAAATTTACATGACTGCTACTAATACTTGTCATCGGTTTGCTATTTATATCGATCGCTTTTATCAAGGTCAAAGTCTGTTGCCAGATCATCCTGACAATGTCAAAGAGGTTGTCGGGATTCTAGATAGTTATGGGTATGTCCTGGATGCTTATCAAAAGAACCTCCAATACATTGCCGATCGCGAATTTTTAACGATCTTTCCGTTCTTTAAATATTTTGATGGCAATGTATCATTCGATCGCTTGCTCAAGCATTTGTGGCACGATCGGATCAATTTTGAATATGCCGAATATTGTATGAAAGTCATGCTCTGGCATGGCGGTGGCCGACTAGAGCAGTATATCGAGTCGCCAGAATTTCGCGACTCGATCGAGCTAGCAATTCAAGCCAAAATTAAAGGTAGTCCGATAATTAAACTCTTACATCGTATATTTCCAGAGTTCTTGCCAGAGCAGGTGCGACAATCGGTTTATTACAATGCCCTCGGTCAATTTTGGGAGGTGATGTCGGAGATCTTCTTAACTTTAGGTAAAGCCTATGAAGCAGGTAAAGTCACGACAATTCCCGCAGTTGTCGATTGGGTTAAAGCCGGATTGGTGGCTGCTGCTGCCAATCCGATTGCCTATGCCGTGACGATCGATGGGCGTAGCTATGATATCTTACCGCCATCGGCAAATCTGACCTTTTTAATGGACGTTGCGGTGCCCTATGTCGAAGCAATTTTCTTTCGCGGCACGCCATTTTTGGGGGTGGTTTCTTACAACGCACAAGCTCATCAAATCCCGATCCAGCAGGATGATTTTACCTACGGTGCGCTGTATGCCGATCCGCTGCCGATCGGCGGGGCGGGGATACCACCAACTTTGTTAATGCAGGATATGCGGCATTTTATCCCCCCTTATTTGCACGAAATTTATCAAAATACCAAACGGAAAGAAGACGATCTATTGGTAAAAATTTGTCAGAGTTTCCAGAAGTCAATGTATTGTGTCACTAGTGCCACAATCCTAGGCTTGGCTCCCCATCCCCTAGATAGTACAGACCCCCAACAACAAGCCACAAATATGGCTTATTTTGAGGGCTGGATGGATCGGCTTCTTACATCTCAATTACCAAATATTCAGGGTTGAATTAGTGGAGATCGTTTAACAAAGAGAATGAGTTGAAATCTCTTGTTTGGAGGCAGATTGCGACCCTAGTTGAGACTAGAGAGGGCAGGAATGAATCACGGCTCTCTCAATTATCAATTATCAATTATCAACTTAGACTTTGTTTGGCAATTGTCGGTAAACCAAGCTGGAGTCCAGTCATTGAGGCAGTTTCCGATGCTAATGGTAATGTGACATAAATCTCAGTATCGGCGCGATCGGTGCCAGACATTAAAAAGATCCCATCATAAATCTCGACGATTTTCTTGACGATCTTCAAACCGATTTCTAATTCAGAATTTTCATCAGCAGACGAATTAAATTGGATTAACTCGGTCATCTCTCGATTCGATTTGCTATTGTCACGTTGTGGATGTTTGGATAATGACAAATGAAATGCATTATCGATAGTTTTACCCTGAATTTGCAGAGCAGTACGATCACCATGACGATCGAGCATGTAATCTAATAATTCATTAAATACCCATTCAGCCAGATCGTCATTTACTGCTAATTTCGCACTTTCAACTTCACAAATCAATTCGCTCGGTATTGGCATTGTCGCAAAGCGAGTACTCAGCAGTCGATCAATAATAAATCTGGGAATCGAGAGATCGCGATTGCTAGGTACGGGGGTATCGACAATTAGTTTCAGATAAAACCAAAATTTCTGAGTTAAGGTATGCAATCGAGTTACCGAGCGATCGCTCGCATCCAACAACTCCATCGTATTCGCAAGGCTTAACTTTTCGACATTTTGCTTGAGATAGGCAATATTATCCGAGATCGTACTTAATGGTGAATTAAATTCATTGGGAAAGCCAACTGCTAAATCTAAGCGAATTTCGTTCAAATTATTGGCTAAGGAATGAATATTATTGCGCTGAAGCTTGGAAAAAGATTGAATTCGATCGTATTGTTTTTTGATCCGCAGCATGGAATTGACTCTGGCAGTCAATTCGAGGCCATTAACAGGCTTGGTAATAAAATCATCGGCACCAGCCGCCAGACAGCGGGCTAAATCTTCTTTACTCGATAGCGCCGTGATCATAATAATCGGCACGCCTTGCCATTGGGACATCAATTTGATTCGCTTACAGACTTCAAAGCCATTGAGACCGGGCATCATCACATCTAGCAAGATGATGTCAGGATCGAATTTGTCTAGTAAGTTAATGGCATCCTCCCCGCAGTTGGCATAGTGCAATCGATAACTTTCACTCGGTAACAGTGCTTCAATGACGTCGAAATTATCGGGCTGATCGTCAACGACTAGGATGGAGTAGCTACTCATGTCAAATATACTCTTTTGATATATTTTTTAGAATACCCATTCTCCGAACTAAACTTACAGCAATCTTGAGGGCATTATGAGATTAAAGCTCCTCGCCGAAAAAAATGCTCGATCCTGTACCGTTTGCCCAGTCTGAGCCAATTTTTGGTTCGACACCGCCATTATGGGAGCAAATCATCGTTCAGCCGCCGATCGTGTCGCCGGACACGGTCGCGATTGCGGCGATTTCACTGATGTGCAATCCGCGCTTAGATACCACGTCGATCGATGGTGTAATATCCCTGGCAGAGCAGCGAGTAGATCCCGCAGCTAGTTGTATCCTGATTGTCGATCGCGGCCGACCGATCGGCATCTTGACAGCGACAGATGTCGTGCGGCTGACTGCCGCGCGGCAAGATTTAGAACGGCTGACGATCGGCGAGGTGATGAGATCGCCGCTAGTAACGTTGCAACAAGCTGCGATCACGGATTTATTTGTCGTCACCAACTTACTCGATCGACATCAGATCCGCCACTTACCGATCGTGGACGAGCGAGCTTGTCTGGTAGGGCTAGTTACGGGTGAGAGTCTCCAACCGCAGTTAACAGCAGCAGCATTGCACAAACTCTCCGAGCGACTGTCTCTATCGTTGAAATCTGGAGCAGTCGGCTGTTGGGAATGGGATATTCGCCAAGATTGCTACATCTGGGACGATCGGATGTATGAATTATACGGACGAAGTAGATCGGACACCGCTGTCGAGCAAGGTGGTGCCTATACGAACTGGACTAACAGCGTTCATCCCGCAGATCGGCCAGCGATCGAAAAAAAATTAGCCCAAGCATTGATGCAAGTAGCTGAATTCGATGCCGAATTTCGCGTCATTCATCCCGATGGCAGCATCCACTTCCTCAAAGCTCACGGACTAGTGCAATCCGACACACGCGATCGACCCTACCGGATGGTGGGGATTAGCTTTGATATTAGTGCGGCTAAAGAAAATGAAGCGATCCGGCAGCAAATCGAACAAACGATCCGCCAACAAGCCGATCGCGAATTTGTCTTGCGAGAAATGACCCAAAGAATTCGCAAATCCTTAGAGCTACCCATCGTGTTCGCGACTGCGGTAAGAGAAATTCGCGGATTTTTGGAAACCGATCGCGTGGCGATCTTTAAATTTGGATCCGATTGTCACCACTCCCAAGGTGAATTCGTCGCTGAATCGGTAGCTAGGGAATTTAGGCCGATTGTAGGTGCCAAAATTCACGATCCGAATTTTGGTCAAAAGTTTGCTTGCTACTATCGACAAGGGCGCATTAATGCTGTTGAAAACATCTATACTGCTGGACTGGAAAAGTCTGAGGTCAAGATCCTAGCGACCTATCAAGTCCGCGCTCACTTAGTCGTACCATTGCTCAATGGGCTAGATTTATGGGGCTTATTGTGCGTCCATCATTGCCGTAGCGATCGCGCTTGGCAAGAGATCGAGATCGAATTTATCAGACATATTAGCGAACAGATCGGGATTGCGATTCAACAAGCGACTCTGTATGCCAAAGTCCAGTCTGAACTCCAGATCCGCTGGCGGGCAGAAGAGGAAATCGCCCTGCAACTGCGCCAGCAACGTACATTAGGCGCGATCGCCCAGCAAATTCGCAATTCCCTAAAAGTCGAAGAAATCCTCGCTACTGCTGCTAGCCAAGTCAAGGAATTGATGCAGGTTGATCGGGCAACCATTTTTCAAATCTGCCCTGACGGACAACTCCGCGCCGTAGAAGAAGTAGTCTCCCCAGCGTATCCCAGCCTGATGCAGATCGAGTGGGAACGCGCACCATTTAGTCTAGATGAGATCGAATTTTACACGCAGGGTCAACCTCTAATTGTCTTTGATGTAATGCAGGATGCTCGATCTCTGCGGCTCCAAGAATGCGAAATTATGGCTGGGGTGCAATCTAAAATCGTCGCTCCGATTTTATTGCCATGTGAAGACAATGACACCGAGCGGCAGTTCGATCCGAGCGATCGCGTGCAATTGTGGGGATTGCTGAGTATCCATGCTTGTAGTAGCCGACGTCAGTGGCAGGATGTCGAAGCCCAGCTCCTCCAGCAAATCGCCGACCAACTGGCGATCGCCATTCAACAGGCAACTCTATTCGAGCTATTGCAGGCCGAATTGACCGAACGCCAACAAGCCGATACCCAATTGCGCGAACGCAACCAACAACTGGCAATCTCTAACCAAGAACTCGCCCAAGCCACCCAGCTCAAGGATGAGTTTTTGGCAAATATGAGCCATGAACTCCGTACCCCGCTGAATGCGATTCTGGGCATGTCTGAAGCTCTCCAGACTTCGATCGTTGGCGATCTCAACCAGCAGCAGCGAAATTCTCTCGCCACGATCGAAAAAAGTGGCAAACACCTACTTTCCCTCATTAACGATATTCTCGATCTCTCGAAGATCGCCGCTAACAAATTTGTCCTCGAATTCAGTGAAGTCTCGATTCAGTCACTGTGCCAAAACAGTATGCTATTTGTCCAAGAACTCGCCCACAAGCGGCAAATTCGCCTGACGACGCAACTACCCGCACCACTCAAGCCTGTCAATCTGCATATCGACGATCTGCGATTCCGTCAAGTCCTGATCAATTTACTCAGTAATGCCGTCAAATTTACCCCTGAAGGGGGATCTGTGACTTTGGATGTGCGGGTACTAGCTGGGAGCATCGGCGATTTACCGCTGGAGATCGACCCAGCCGAGCTAACTTCGATTGGGCAACTTGCGACAATCTCGGCTGCCCAACAAATTGTATTTTCGATCGTCGATACGGGGATTGGGATTGCACCCGAAAATATCTCTAAATTATTTCAATCTTTCGTCCAAATCGATAGCAGTCTCAATCGTCAGTATGCAGGTACCGGATTGGGACTAGCACTAGTCAAGCGGATTGTCGAACTACATGGTGGTACCGTCACCGTTGAGAGCGAACTCCAGCGCGGTAGTTGCTTTACCGTCTATCTGCCCTTTGAGCCAAGCCTGGAGGCGGCCATTCCCGCATCGACACAGCCTGCGAGGATGGAAATCGCCGATCTCCCGCCAGCAGAGCCTGAAGATTTTGGAACCAAGTCCAAAGCATCGATCTTGGTAGTGGAAGATAACGAAGCCAATATGGAAACAATGACTGGCTATCTCCACAGCCGAGGCTATCGGTTGATCGGTGCTGGCAACGGGCATCAAGCGATCGAGATGGCGCAGATGCAGACTCCTGATGCGATCTTGATGGATATTCAGATGCCGGGAATGGATGGCTTTGAGGCGATCGGGCGCATTCGGCAGATCCCTGAATGTGCGACGATTCCGATCGTGGCACTCACCGCCCTGGCGATGCCTGCCGATCGCCAAAAATGTCTGGATGCTGGTGCCGATCGCTACGTAACCAAACCCGTCAAACTCGGTCAACTAGTCGCGACGATCGAAACACTATTACAGCGCAATTAATTGTCAATATCGATCGACTACTAGTGTTCTCAACTAACGATCTGCTCGATCTCTACTGCTTTAGACCATAACAACGATGTGTAGATTGTTACTACTATTAATGTTAGTTGTTTATCGAACTACATTATGCAATTCGTGATTTATTTAATTTGTTTTTGTAACGACTTATACATTGCTTTGCGAGTTTAATGATTTAGATCGCGTTCGTTCAAATACTATTACTTTGTATGCTGTTATATACCTCTTGATATACAAGAGTATATGAGTTTTTGCAAACTTTATCAATTTAGAAAGCTGAGATCGAATCCTTACAATGCTTTCTGGGAAAGGCTTACGGTCTATTTACGATGCAACAAATTGAATTTATAATATCTTGAAATCCGTACAATTAATGTCAAAAAAACGACAAATGTTTCAAAAATAAATTTATATGTTAGGATGTGAAAAGTATTTCCGCAATAGAGAAATAAACATCTAATCATTTAAGCTTTGGGGTTTTTCATGAGTAATTCTGAACATGCATCTACGGCATCAGTATCAATTAATGCAAATGAAAACACATCTGATAGTCTAAAGTTATCATTAGAAAATCAGCATTCGATCGAGCGTCAGTCTCAAGTTGGATTCGATCCAGAACGCTTAATTTCTACCAAAACCTACGTTGAAGTTGGGATCGAAAAATTGACAGCTCTGTGTGAATCATTGGGCATGAATGCCAAACTTGCCGAGGTTGTCGAAATTTTTCGAGCGATGACGATATCTTGGAGCGATCGTCAAATTGGTGAGAGTACTCAGTGGCCGTCTGATGTCTCAGACGATGGCTCTCCCTTTGAATTTTCGATCGCGTTAGACCCCGACAAAGTAGAACTGCGGGTCTTGGTCGAAGCTCAAGGCCAAGACCCCAATCTGCAATCCAATTGGCAAGCCGGACTAGAGTTAAATCAATATCTAGCCACACATTACAACGTTAGCCTCGATCGATTCGCGCAAATTGCCGATTTATTCGTCCCGACGAATACCGACGCCAAATTCTCAATGTGGCACTCCGCCTGCTTTTATCCTGACAAACCATCCGCCTTCAAACTCTATCTCAATCCCCAATCCCAGCACAAAAGTCGATCGGCAGCAATTGTCGAGGAATCCTTCGTCCGACTCGGCTTCACCCATGCTTGGCCGACCTTAGCCGAGACAGCCGCCCAACGCGGCCCCGATAAAGACGAATTTGTCTACTTCTCCCTCGATCTCGCCGCTCATCAACACGCCCGAGTCAAAGTCTATCTCCGCCATCACGACGCGACTCCAGCCGAGCTAGAATCAGCACTGAGTGCGGCACGTAATTACGTCCCTGGTGATGCGATCGAATTTTGCCAAGCGATGGCACCAGGCCAAACCTCATTTTCCGCAAAACCAGCAATCTCGGCCTTTTCCTGGGTTGAAAGCGATAATGCTACGCCTTCAAGCAGTACCTTACACATCCCAATTTCTAACTATGCTACTGACGATCGGGCAGTATGCGACAGGCTCGATCTATACTTGATCGAGCATGGTCTCCCAGTCTCTACCTACCAGGCTGCGATTCGATCTTTGTCTACACGTCCCCTAGAAACAGGGATTGGAATGCATTCCTACACAGCATTACGACGAGAACAACAACAACGACGAGTCACTCTTTATCTCAATCCAGAAATCAATGGGGTGCGCCATCCATCAACAACCTTAACACAACTAGCAAAATCGATCCCATCGCTAGAAGACATGTTGTGGTATTACGAAAATCATCCGTTAGATCATCATCCTGTCTTGCAACGATTGCAGCGAGAGCCAGTTAATCCGCAGCATCTATGGCTGTTATTTATGAATCTTCGCCTGGTAGTTACTAATTTTAGTCGTAGCCTCGCCAGTATCATTGCGCGGAATGACGACGAGCGAATTCGTTGCCTTCTTGCCAAACAGTTGAATGAGGAACTTGGAAATGGCAATATTAACCGGATTCACCGAAAACTGTTTGAGCAGTTGATGACAGGTATTGAGCCTTGGCGAATGGTCTCCTTTACCGAAGATATGCTGAAGATCGGCAAAGAATATGATGAATGTTTACAGGATCTCTATTTAGACCCTAATCCTTTTGTAGGGCTGGGAGCTGCAATGTTATTAGAAGTTTATGGCAAGCAATTCGATCTGTGTATGGGTCGAGAGTTTCGGAAGACAAATATAGCTCGATCTGCGATCGTGTGGTTGACACTTCACGAAGAATTAGAGGTCGGTCATGCCGATGAATCTTTAGTTATTGCCCGTTTTGCCACTGAATCAAAAGATGGTGTAACTGCGGCTAAACAAGGTTTTGAGAAAACGCGCTTAGCATCATGGAGATTCCTAGATGGATTGTATCAGCTCTGTTATGGTGCATCATCAGTAACTGTCTAGTCTTCACGGGTTACTACTTTTAACCTCAGAATATCTTGTTATATTCTGAGGTTAGATCTTTTTTGTTTACCTTTCCAACAAATGAAATGTGGGGTATCTACTAAGTATTGAACTTAACTAACTTGCGGTGGCCGAGCATTGGTGAAGGAGAATTGAGCGATCTAGATTACAGCTACTCTTTTGGGCACACTATACGATACATAGTAGAACGGCTAGCAAATTTGCATTTGAATTGCCAACAGCTAGATTACATCAAGTTTTAGAGCGTTGGTGCTAAAATTTGGCTCCTAGCCGTCTTCAATATAGTTGCACGTTGAGGGCTAGAACAGTGAAGACGATTGTGCACTTGCGTGGTTATCAAATTACTGAAGAGATTTATGCTGGAGATCGGACTCTCATCTATCGAGGCATCAGAGAGTCCGATCGATATCCAGTTGTGATCAAAATCTTACGGAGTCCAGCCCCCAGTTTCGATCGACTGATGCAGTTTCGCCATCAGTATGACATTGGCAAAACCTTAGATTTGCCCTATGTTGTCAAAACTCTAGCATTTGAACCTTACCAAAACTCTCATGCCTTGATTCTGGAAGATTGCGGTAGTATGTCGCTGCAATCTTATATCTATCGATCGGGCGTTCTGGGAGAAACTCCGCAAAAATTAATTACCTTCCTCCAGATCGTCACCCAAGTTGCCGAAGCACTGGATGGATTGTACCGTCATCGGATCATTCACAAAGATCTCAAACCTGCGAATATCCTCATTCACCCAGAAACACGGCAGATTAAGCTGATCGATTTTAGTCTTGCTTCCCAATTGCCAAAGGAAACCCAAGCGATCGAGAATGCCAATAAGCTGGCTGGGACACTAGCATATATGTCACCCGAACAAACTGGACGGATGAATCGGGGCATCGATTACCGGAGCGATTTTTATGCCTTGGGGGTGACTTGCTACGAACTATTAACCGGACAATTACCATTTATTTCCACCGATCCGATGGAATTGGTACATAGTCATATTGCCAAGCTGCCAGTTTCAGTCCGTCAACTCAATCCGCATATTCCGCTGATGCTCTCGGAGATTGTCAGTAAGTTGATGTCCAAGAATGCTGAAGATCGCTACCAAAATGCACTGGGACTGAAGCACGATTTGGAGATTTGTTTAGCTCAATTGCAAGAGACAGGCAAGATTGGCTTGTTTCGTCTCGGAGAGCGCGATCCGAGCGATCGGTTTATGATTCCCGAACAGTTGTATGGTCGAGAACCCGAAGTTGCCGTACTGCTCAATGCCTTTGAACGGGTTAGCAAGGGTCTGACCGAGATCCTGTTAGTGGCTGGCTCATCTGGTATTGGCAAGACGGCGATCGTCCGAGAAGTTCATAAACCAATCGTGCGGCAACGGGGTTATTTCATCAAGGGCAAATACGACCAATTTCAGCGCAATATCCCATTTTCAGCTTTCGTTCAAGCCTATCGCGATTTGATGGGACAATTGCTCTCGGAATCAGATCTGAAACTGCATGATTGGAAAATGCAGATCCTCACGGCATTAGGCGAAAATGCCCAAGTATTAATTGATGTCATTCCCGAACTCGAGCGCATTATTGGCAGGCAACTGCCAGCTCCAGAATTAGCAGGTGGTGCTGCACAGCACAGGTTTAATCTGCTCATGCAAAAATTCGTGCGCTTGTTTGCCACCGCCGCACATCCACTGGTGTTGTTTCTCGACGATCTCCAATGGGCAGATTTAGCATCGCTGAATTTATTGCAATTGTTGGTGCAGGATACGACGGGATACTTGCTAGTCATCGGCGCTTATCGAGACAATGAAGTCTCCCCAATTCATCCGTCAATATTAGCGATCGATGCAATTGCCAACACTGGCATCACAGTCAATACAATTAGATTGGAACATCTCGATCTTTTGAGTTTGAGCCAGTTGGTGGCAGATACACTCCATTGCGATTCACTTATCGCTCAACCGCTAGCTGAATTGGTAGAGCTAAAAACCAAAGGTAATCCCTTTTTTGCGACTCAATTTCTCAAATCATTATATGAAGATGGCGAGATCTATTTCGATCGATCGAGCCAGAATGGCGATGTGGGTGGGTGGAGTTGCGATCTAGCTCAAGTCAGAGCGATGGCTATCACCGATGATGTGGTGGCGTTTATGGCTTTACAGTTGCAAAAATTACCACCAACAACTCAATCAGCATTCGCTTTAGCTGCATGTATCGGCGCACAATTCGATCTATATACTTTAGCAACTGTATTCGAGCGATCTCCAGAGGAAACAGCGGCAATCTTATGGGCTGGATTGGAGGAAAACTTACTAATTCCCACTACAGACATCTATAAGTTTTTTACCCCATCCGGCGATCGAGTAGTATCGAGAGCGGTTAATCCAGTTTATCGATTCTTGCACGATCGCGTTCAACAAGCAGCTTACTCACTAATTCCTGCTAGTCACAAACAAATAACTCATCTCCAGATCGGTCAGTTGCTCCAGCAAGATGCTTCGGAGATTGTCATCGAAGAAAGATTATTTGATATTGTCGAGCATTTGAATGTAGCTAAAGAATTAATTACCGATCCGATCGATCGAGAACGGCTGGTCAATCTAAACTTCAGTGCTGGCAAAAAAGCCAGAAATTCCACTGCTTATGTTGCAGCAAATAGTTATCTGCAAATAGGTATCGAACTCCTATCTTTTAAATGTTGGGAAACCCAATATCAATTGACTTTAGATCTGCATATTGCTGCTGCTGAAGCTGCATATTTAGTGGGGAATTTGGAGCAGATGGAACAGATCGCTGGTGTGGTGATGCGATCTGCTCAAACGATTTTAGATAAAGTTGAAATTTATAGAATACAAATTGCTGCACTCACTGCTAATGGCAAGATGTTGGCAGCGATCGATATGGGCACAAAGGCACTAGCTCAATTGGGGATTGAACTTCCAAATACTACTTCTAGTGAAACGAAAGTAGGCCAACCATTACAGAGTCTTACTACCCAATTTCAAAGTAGGAATATTGAAGATCTATTAGATTTGCCAGTGATGAGCGATCTCAAAGCTCGGAAAATTATGGAGCTTTTAGCGGATTTAGGCGCACCTATTTTCGTTGCAATGCCGACTTCATACCCCATTCTTAGCTCGATGATGGTCAATTTATCGATCCAGTTCGGAAATACACCTGCATCAGCATTAGGTTATGTCAATTATGGATTGGTGCTGAGTGCATTTTTAGGTGATGCACAATTGGGTTATCATTTTGGTAATTTAGCACTAACTTTAGTCGATCGATTTAATGCCAAAGAATTCCAGAGTAGGTGTTTATTTCTATTTGCCAACTGGATTCAACATCGCTGTGAAGTTCTTCATACAGCGAGTCGGGCATTTAAATACGGACATACAGTTTTCATTGAGACTGGTGACTTTCTCAATGCTGGTTACTGCATTAGTTGTTACTTCGATGTGAATCTGATTGGGGGAATAGAACTAAGTAGTTGGGAAGCGGAAGTATCACCATATAGTAAAGATTTAAATCGAGCGAAACAATACATCACCAAAGCCTATCTCGAAATGAAACAACAGATAGCGCAAAACCTCATGGCCAGGGGAAACGATCGACCAGATTGTCTGATTGGAGCTGCTTATGATGAGATAGTGATGATTCCCAAACACATTCAAGATGGCGATCTCACAGCTCTGGCTTATGCCTATATTTATAAACTGATGTTGGCGTATTTATTTGGTAAATATACTGCGGCACTAGAGAATATTACTCAAGGTCAATTGTATTTGCAGGCAGTCGCGGGGATGATTCCGGTGCCGGTATTCCATTTTTATGCCGCCCTGACACACGTAGCATTATGCGGATCGCAGTCGGAACTAGAACGGGTGGAAACCCTCGTCCAGGTGCAAATTCATCAAGAGACGATCGATCTGTGGGCACAAACTGCACCGATGAATTATCGGCACAAATGGGATTTAATCGAAGCTGAAAAACAACGGTTATTAGGTAACCGAGCTGCGGCGATCGAACATTACGATCGCGCGATTTCTGGTGCGCAGGAACATCAATTCATTCATGAAGAAGCACTCGCCAACGAACTGGCTGCCAAATTTTATCTGGATTGGGGTAAAGCAGAAATTGCGAGATCCTACTTAATGGCAGCTTCTGCCTGCTATCGTCGGTGGGGAGCCATGGCGAAAGTCGAGCAGTTGCACACACTCTATCCTCAACTTCTAGCTGAGATCGTGGATCGAGCAGCGGTGGAGATTGTCGATCCTGAGATCGCTGATATTACTAATTCGGTGATGTGTGACTCCACATTTTTAGATTTGGACAGTTCGATCGCCGCTTCGCGCACTATTTCCCAAGAGATCGAGATCGATCGGTTAATTACCAAGCTGCTAGAGATTGTCATTGCCAATGCGGGTGCCGATAAATGTGTGTTATTACTCAAGACAGAAGATAGTCTACAGGTAGTCGCCAGAGGAGAACTTGGTTACAAACCCCAGTTATTAACACCAATTGCCTACGAGTTGAGTAATGATGTGGCAATTAGCTGGGTCAATCAGATCCTACACAATATGCAGCCAATGCTGCTAACAGATGATTTCGACTCCATGCAGTTTGATGGTGATATCTATCTTCAGCAGCATCAACCCCAAAGCATCTTATATACTCCGATCCTCGCTCGTGGCCACTTAGTCGGTATTTTGTGCCTCGAAAATCATATCGCGATCGATAGCTTTACTCGCGATCGCTTGAAAACACTCGACGTCCTGATCGCTCAGGCGGCGATCTCGATCGAGAACGCCAAGCTGTACTCTCAATTAGCAGCATCGGTAGAACTACTCGAACAAAAGGTCGAAGCACGCACTATCGAACTCAAAGCTGCCAAAGAAGCAGCGGAATTGGCCGAGCGATCGAAGACGACTTTTTTCAACAATATGAGTCACGAACTGCGAACTCCACTTAATGCGATTTTGGGGATGTCAGAAGGTTTGGCGGAACAGGTATATGGTGCGCTCAACTCGCGCCAATTACGCTGCGTCCAAGTGATCGAGAATGGTGGCGTTCATCTCCTCGCCTTAATCGACGATCTGCTCGATCTAGCTAAACTGGACGCCGGGAAGCTGGAACTCTATTGCGAACCAACGAATATCGGTCAGCTTTGCCACGATAGTCTATCTTTCGTCAGACCTCAAGCCGATCGCAAACAGATTCAACTAGTCGTAAATATCCTGCCCCAGTTGCCAGATCTAGTCATAGACGAACGCCGCATGCGTCAGGTGTTAATTAATTTGCTCGGTAATGCTGTCAAATTTACCCCAGAAGCTGGGCGCGTGAGTATTGATGTGAAATATTTTATAGCCACAGATCTAGATCTGCCCGCACGGCTGGAAATTACCGTCAGTGATACGGGCATCGGCATCGCCGCCGCAGATCTCGATCGCTTATTTCAGCCGTTCGTCCAGGTCGATAGTGCCTTCAATCGCCAAGCTCAGGGTACGGGTTTGGGGCTAAATCTGGTGCGAGAGATCGTCTGTTTGCATGGAGGCAGAGTGTCCGTCACGAGTAAAGTTAAGGTCGGTAGTCGGTTTACGATCGAGTTGCCCTGTGGGGATCTGCCATTTGTCTTGCCCTTACCCCAACTACCTCCAGCAGATCTCCTCCCAGTTACATCGAGCATCGATATTAACTTCAAGCTCGACGAGTGAGAATACCTTGTCAGGGGCTAAACAATAAAGCAACTACAAACAAGCTTGAAGACACT
>NZ_JANNDR010000061.1:0-14909 GCF_031378165.1 Chamaesiphon sp. OTE_75_metabat_556 | reverse complement strand
CGGGCAGCCATTGACGCTGATTTATGAAGTATTTTCACCCTATCTTCAGCAATATTTAGGGACGCTTGATCGCGACCAAAAATTAGTCAAGTAGTTCGATTGATATAGTAGTTATTTTTGGACTTGATAATGTAAGAATAGTTCTTGCTCGACTCGATCGGCACTTAACAGTACCAATTTGGGAGCTGTATCAGGACTAAAGCCAGTTCCAGAGACGGGTGAAGGGGCAGCGCTGCCACCATAAATCGTCGGGCAAATGGTTAACCACAACTCATCGATAAAATTAGCAGCAAACAAACTGGCTGCTAGTTCCGAGCCACCTAAAAAACAAATATTTTCAATATTTAATTCTAGTAATTGAGCTTTGACTGCTTCCCAGTCAATATCTCTCCCGTCGGCTGTTTCACAGGTGAGAACTTTACTGAAAAGATCGGGATTTTGCCAATCTTTCGCACCAGTCTTGGTAGTTAATAACCAGCGATCGATCGGTTGAGTAAAAAATGCTAACTGAGGATCGATTTTACCGCTACGTGAAGCTACAATCTGTGGTGGTTGTGCAGGTTGTCCGCGATCGATTCTCGCTTGAATTAACTCTGGTTGTTGCACTAATACAGCACTACCACCATCACCGAGGGTACCACTGCCGACCAAAATCACATCGGCCAAGGCCATCTGCGCTTCTAGATGGGCGTAATCTCGCTTAGAGCCAAATGTTGGTGGCGACTTGGTAACATCGGCAATCTTCCCATCTGCGGTCATCGCGAGCACAAGAGTTGTTTTCATTGATGATTAACGGAGGAAAGGTCTGCGGTGATCAAGGTTGCCAGCAATTGAAGCTACACTCATCGCTGAGTTTAATACAACCGCTTTAAGACATAATCCGTAAGATCGCACAAGGCTTGATGAGCAGCCGAGGGTGCAAAATCAGCTATCTGTGCCAATGCCAACTGGGCATGATGCTTGGCTAGTTCGCGAGACTTGGTAATCCCCTCGCTATTTCTAACTAAACTTAGCGCAGTTGCTAAATCGGCGGTATCTTCAAACTCAGTGGCAATTAAGTCTACTAGTTGTGGATATTCTTGCATTGCATACAGCGTTGGTGCGGTGAGATTACCACTAGCCAAATCCGAACCCGCAGGCTTGCCCAAAACTTCATCTGACGCCGTAAAGTCGAGAATGTCATCCACAATCTGGAATGCTAGTCCTAAATTGCGCCCGTAGAGATAGAGCTGTTCGCATGTCGCTGTCGAGGTGTCGCTGAGTAATCCTGCCGCCTTAGCACTATTTGCCAGTAGGGAAGCGGTTTTGTAATAACTTTTTTCTAAATAGGCTTCGATCGAAAAATCAGTTTCAAATTGATTTAAGCCCTGCTGAATCTCGCCTTCAGCTAAGTCCATAATCACCTGTGAGAGCAGTTTGACTACTTCTAGGTTATCTAAGTTAGCCAGATACCAAGATGACTGGGCAAACAGGAAATCTCCAGCAAGCACAGCGATCCGATTATCGAAGAGGCTATGCACCGTCGGTACGCCCCTGCGGGTTTCAGCGGTATCGACCACATCGTCATGGACGAGACTAGCTGTATGGATCATTTCGGTAATTTCGGCCAGACGTCGGTGGCGGGGGGTAATCTCTGCCCCCGGCATGGTGGCACGGGCGATCAGCAAGACGATCGCCGGACGCAGACGCTTGCCCCCAGCCCCGAATAAATGTTCGGCGGCTGCGTACAAAATTGGGTGACGGGCACCGACAAGATTTTTGAGATTCTCCGTCAAAACTTGGAGGTCAGCTTCAACAGGAGTAAATACGGATTTCACTGAGGTCATCGATCGAGCGGCTCAGAGGTTGAGTTTACGAAAGTTTACATACATTCTAAGCTATTTTTCCTCTAGATAGGGAATTGCTTAGCAGGATCGATTTTCGGGTTTGAGAATCAAGTTAGCAATACATCTATGTTACTGGATTCTGGCCGATATCGATCGGTTTGGAAACTACGGCGGTCGGGAGGGCGATCTGGTGGACGAGCGGTACTGCTGGTAGCCATTGAGTCGCCACCTGCGTGAATTGGGACGGATTACCGCTGACGACAAACTGGGTGGGGCTGGCTGGGTGGTGACTTTGAATGCCGAGGACGTTGAGTTCCTTGGCTGCTGCTGCCACTACCGCTACCGCTGGATTGATGAATTTCACACTCATCGGGACAAATTGCCGGAGGACTGGTTCGAGGTGTGGATAGTGAGTGCAGCCATAGATGAGCGTATCGATCGATTGATCGAGTAATGGTTGAATGTACTCTTGGGCAATGGCTAAAGTCTGGGGATCGTTGATGCGATTAGTTTCGATTAAGGGGACGAATTCTGGGCAAGCAACTTGCCAGACTTGGGCAGTGGGATTCGCCTCTTGAATAGCATGGAGATAGGCATTGCTCTTGACGGTTGCTGGCGTGGCAATGACCCCAATTCTGCGACCCTGAAGCGCAGCGGCTCTAGCTCCAGGTAAAATCACACCGAGAATTGGCAGGTCGTATTCAGCTCTGACCGTTTCTAGTGCCAGTGCCGAACTGGTGTTACAGGCGACGATCGCCATTTTCACGCCCTGCGATACCATCCAATCCAAAGTTTGGCGGGTAAATTGGATAATTTCGGCAGCACTGCGGGTGCCATAAGGAACTCTGGCCGTATCTCCAAAATACAGCACCGATTCATTGGGTAGTTGGCGATAGATTTCTTGCAAGACAGTCAATCCCCCCACACCACTATCAAATACGCCAATTCGGACGATGTCTGCGGAGTGGATCTGCGGGGTCGAAGTGAATCGGTCTTGCATATCGTTAGAAATATCTAGTCAATATAAGTGATTTATCGAAATCAAGATTTATCGAAATTTAGTTACGATCCTTTACATACTGGGCAATTCCCTTGGCAATACCTTCGGCCATCACTCTTTGATACTCAGGATTGCGAAGACGAGCAACTTCTGCTTCGTTAGTCAAATAACCAGTCTCGACTAGAATAGCGGGGATGGTCGATTTGCGCAAGACGAGAAACCGCGCCGACCGCACGCGGCGATCGTTTAAGTAAAAACCATTTTTATTGACAAAGTCCAAAACAGATCTGTGCACTGTCTCCGCAAAGGATTGGCCGATATTGTAGTGATATAGTTCCAAGCCATTGACATCGGGACGATTGTCGATCGAGTTAGCGTGAATGCTGACAAATAAGGTCGCACCAGCATCTCTGGAAATTGAAACCCGTTCGTCTAGGCCAATAAAATTGTCGCCATTCCGCGTCATTTTGACCGCAATCCCCTGTTTTTCGAGGATTTCCGACACTCGCTTGGCGATCGGCATAATCACATCTACTTCGCGCAAACCGCCTAAGCCGATCGCGCCGGGATCTTTACCACCATGCCCGGGATCGAGCATCACCAAGACGCGGCCATTAGTCGGACGCACTTGGGGTGAGGTATCCTGTTTCGGTGTGGGTCGATAGGTCGTTCTGGGTACCGTAATCGGGACTACTTCTGGTGGACGACTGGCAATCCGACTAGTACCAGAAATTGGTTGTAAATACACCCACCTGCTATCGAGGTACTGGCGCACGATGTCGACCTTGACGCCGTCGGCTCGCCGCACGACGATCGAGATGTCGTCGCCTTGAGCCGTTACACTCAGATAGCGTTGGGAATCTCCCGGAACTTGGTAGCCCGCTGCCAATCTAGCATTGGGAATCGTAATCCGATAACTATTGGCCGCGTTATCCCAGACCGTCGTGTACTTGAGCTGAGTTCTACTGAGGCGATCGGCTTGCACCAAGATCCCCGTTCGGGTCGGATCGAGGGCGATATAATTGACGGCAGCTAGTGACGATGTCGTGACGATCGTCCGGGAGCGAGGAACTTGGGCGACGACGATTTGACCATTTTCATTGAAAACGGCGACAGGCCCTACTGGCGCGCCGCGTGAAAAAGATTTGAGCGGTTGGGGAGTGGGCAGTTGTACCGACCACTGCTTGCTGGTACTGGCTTGAATCAGTACTTGCTGGGGATCGATACTGTAGCCAGGATCGAGTTCTAAGACCATCCGCGTCCGATCGAGATCGAATTGACCGACCCGCAGGGATTTGATGCCATTGTTGAGTAATTGAGACGACGTCGGCTGATTGAGCCTGGTATCTGGCAGATCGACGATCAATCTACTGGGGTTAGCCAGCATTTGGGCTTCAGGCTTCACTGCCGAATTAGTGCTAAAGTCAATCCGATTTTCGGTCGCATTAAATTGCCACGACACGATTTCGGCTGCTGTTGCTGGCTGTGATACCGCTACGAAACTAAAAACACTGGGTAATAACCAGTTGTATCTCACAATACTTACTCCTACTGATGGGGACTATCGGGGCGAGTTCGGTCGGGGGGCGAGAGTTGGCAGCGTCGATCCGCGTTCGGGCACTGGAATAGTCACGTACCAATCGATCGGATTTTCGCCGGTAAATTGGACGCGCTTGGGATTGAGGGTATATCCAGGTTGTAGTTCTAATACTAACCTAGTCGTACCACCATCAAATTGACCCACACGTAACGATCTAAAGTTACCCGTTAATTTTTGGGTAATTGTGGACTTGGGAAAACTAATTCCGGGCAGATCGATCACCAATCGCGTGGGATTGAATAGCATGACTGCTTTGGGCTGAACGCCGGCATCAGTCTTAAAATCCAATCTGTTTCTACCCACATCAAATTTCCACGATGCCAATTGACCGGCATCTGCGGGGACAGCTAGCAGACAGAAACTACAGACACTAACGAGTAAAAATTGAAATCTCACTTCACTATATTCCATCCTTAAACAGTGGATTTGCGCTCTGGCGATCGGTAGCTAAGTTAATTGGTGGCTAGCGATGGCAGCAACGATTCGATTCGGGCTGTAATCTTTGTCGATTGATCTCAAGTTAGATTCAAACAATCTAGGATTCGATCCAGAGCACAGGCTCATAACTAATAAATGAGACACTTAGCAGCGATCCTGCTCTAGCCATCAGCCTAGCTAACGCTGGCGTAGCCTTTCCTGTGAAAAATCACTGGCACTCGATCCAAGATGAATTTACATATCATATTGTTTCTGTTTGCTGCGAAAAATTAACATTTTGGGACTCTTTGGTAAAGTACCATGATTTGGGTCTTTTGGGTTCTAAATTAAGCTGCAAGTAGGTCAGACGTCAATACCCAGCGACCGCAGGATTGATCGAGCTAGTTGGCTGACGATCTTTGGATTTGTGGCAGCGATTGTCTGGTCATCTTCGCTTATCCTAGTCGATCGCCAGATCTAGTCCCAAATTTATTGGACTGTTAAATCGAGATAGTAGTTCCAATCTAGCTAGAACGATCGAGTCTAACCAGATAATTCCCGAAATTTGCGCCTAATCAGCAATTTTAGGCACTCGATGTCGATCTCTTGGCAGCTAGCGCGAGTGCAACCAAATTACTGGGTAAATTAAGATTGAGTTCGATTCTATTCGCCACTTTACCTTTAGTTAAGTAGCCGATCGAGCATTCGTATTTGTTAGTGGCGATGGCGATCTTGTCGTTGCCGTTCCGATCCCTAACTTCAGCAACCAGTCTGATCAAGTGACAACATGACCATCAAAAAGAATTCCGGCTGTGGCTGTGGGAGCGTTCCATTCTCATTCGTCCTGTTTGTACTTGGGGTTAGCTATTGGTGGCTAATTTATTTAGGTAATATCCATCAAATTGCCAGACTGCTGCCGCGCTTACCGCTACCGGCGGCGATCTCCAAACTGTTGCCACCCAGTATTCAGCCAGATCGATCGGTACCAACACCAATTGCTACGAATAAACAGATCCCACTCGATCCGCAGACAATTACCAAACAACCCAATCCCACTAAATCGGTAACTACACCCCAAATTTCACCCAGATCGATTGCCCCAACAGCTTGGGATCGAAAAGTCATTAGGGGGATTTATGTGAGTCGCTATCAAATTACCAATAATGCCGATGAGCAGACAATCCGCCAGCGGGTACGCGACTACCACGATCGCGGCATTAATACGATCGTTCATGGGGTCTGGGGGAATGGTTGCACGATGTACGATAGCCAAGTCATGCAACAACTGGTGGGTGCCAAAAGCTGTCCCAATCAATTTCAAGCTAAATGGCTAGAATGGACGATCGATGAAGCGCACCGGCAGGGGATGCAGGTTCATGCTTACTTTGAAAAAGGGATTAAAATCGATAAAAATAGTCCGATTTTCGAGCGGGCTGTAAACAATAAGTGGCTGGTACCGGGAGTCGATCGCACTTACGATCGGGTCGAACATTATGTTTTAGATGTCGAGGTGCCAGCAGTAGCCGATCTTTTCCCCAGAATGCTGGCGGAGTTTGTGACTAAATATCCGACTATCGATGCCGTCCAATGGGATGATTATCTGGGCTATCATGCTGAGCTACCTGGTAACATCAACCGCACGGCTAGTTTGACCAAATTCGTGCGGCAAATGATCTCAGACATGAAAGCCGCCAACCCAAAAGTGAGCTTCGATTTGTGTCACCACAATCCTTACTGGGCGAAACGGTATTTTGCCGCTGATTGGCAACAGTGGCCGGTCGATCGCGTCTTTATTCAAGACTACAACGAAAAAAACTTTCAGCAGGAGTTAGACTATGCGGTTCACTATGCTGGCTTAGCGATTACAGACAATCAATTGCATCGATTGCCTGCATTAATCGCCAACGATCGGATTAAGGGGATCTTGGTCTTCCCGCTGGCTGGTAAGCCTCAAGTCACAGCAGCACAAGTCCAGAAGATCGTCAGGGATAATTCAATACCAAAATAGGTGTCGATCAACCGAGCTGATGATGGTAAATAATAGTGAAGGTATTGTCGCGAAAACCCAATCCAGTAACTATTCGGTCTGATTTTTCTGTAATATAGAAATCGATAACACCAAGATCCCATTGTCTCGATATCGATCGGCATACTTGACAGTGAAGATCGCTGCCCACAATGCCGCAGCTCTAGGAGAAGGATCATAGTGAGCGATTTTCCACAGGAAAGGCCATGCCAAAGCCGATCGGTTTTAAGCGAGTTACTGCGGCAAATGCCGCAACTGAGATCGCACTTGTACTTTAAATCTTCCCTGACGGCGCTCTCCCATGCGATGGAAGATCGAGTGTTAGCTGGAACGGATCGACCATTGCTAATTGCTAGTTTTCAGCAAGAAAAATTTTATCGTCAGGAAGCACATCGGTATCGACGCTTGGGGGAAATTAGCGACCAAGTTTATGTGCTTGCCGCGCCAGATACCGAATTTAGCGATCGCGCCCAGGAATATGAATTAGTACCGTTCGAGCAGACTGATGCCCTCACCTCGGAATGGCACCTGATCGCCATCGGTGCCCAATCCTCAGCTTGCTTGATTTGTCGCGAAAAATTCGTACCGCCATCGGATATCCCCGTGTTGCCAGAAATTGATGCCTCGCGTCGGTTTGAGGGGATCTGGACATTCGATCGCCAAGTCACGATCGCGGCGGCACATATTTTACTCGATCGGATTAAGGGCTACCGTCCCGATTTGGCTGCCAAAATCGCCCAGGCCAAGCAAGAATACCTCGTTGCTGTCCCCACTATCCCCCACGATCATTCGGCCAGTGCCGATGCCTTTGTGCAGCGACTGGTGACATATTTACAAGCACGGCAATATAAATTACTCAAAGCCTACCGATCGATCGAAGAAAAAGAGGAACGCGAACGGTTAGTCAATACGATTACGGGGGCAATTCGCCGATCGCTCAACTCGGCAGATATCCTCCAAGTTGCCGGACAGGAAATCGGCAAAGCCACGGGGGTAAGTCGGTGTCTGATCTACCAATATCGCAAAGACGAGCGCGCCGTGACGATCGCCCATGAATATGTCGCCAATCCTCGCATTGCCTCGCTGGTCGGGAAAAGTTGGAATCTCGCCGATAACCCGATTTTCAAAGCAGTCGTAGCGACTCACGAATCAACATCATTAGCCGAAGTGAGCATTACTAAAACCTGGCAACGTACCCTCACCAAACTCGGCATTACTGATTGGTCGATCGTTCCCGTTTTGCATCAAGATCGGCTCTTGGGCGCGATCGAATTACACCAACACAACCCATCCCCGCTGCCGTGGTCGGACGATACGATTAACCTTGTCGAAGCGATCGCCACCCAAATCGGCAGCACCCTGATTCAAGCCGAATCTTATACCAATTTAGAATATCTCAACCAACAGCTCGAAGCTCTCGATCGCACCCGTGCCAATCTTGTCGCGATTACCGGACACGAACTGCGGACGCCCCTATCGACGATTCAAGTCTGCTTGGAAAGTCTGGCTACCGAACCAGACATGTCCCCCGAACTGCGCCAGGTAATGCTCAATACCGCCCTTGGAGATGCCGAACGGATGCGCAAGCTCGTCCAAGATTTTCTGACGCTCTCCCAACTCGAAAGCGGTCGGATTCAATGGCACCCAGAGCCGTTGTCTCTCGAAGAATGTATCGATCTAGCGTTAAGCGGTCTGAATACCCGCCGCTACAATCGCGATCTACCCAAAATTGTGGTGAATATTCCCGCCGATCTCCCGTTCGTCCGGGCGGATGGAGAATGGTTGGTCGAAGTGCTCACGAAGTTACTCGATAATGCCTGTAAATTTACGACAGGTAAAGATCGGATCGGTATTGAAGCCGCGCGGTTGGACTCGATGCTCGAAGTGACGATCGCCGATACCGGACGTGGGATTGCCCCCGAACTATTGCAGATGGTGTTCGAGCGGTTTTATCAAGCCGAAGGCTCCCTGCGCCGGACGGCGGGCGGCACGGGGCTGGGTTTGGCAATTTGTCGGCAAATTGTCAATGGTTGGGGCGGCGAGATCTGGGCAGAGTCGGCCGGTAAAGATTGCGGCAGTCGCTTTCATTTTACAGTGCCCTCGATTTAACCCAAATTGCCTGGTACTAGCTCGAATAAATCTCCTCAATTTATATACTAATTGTTAACATTTCGATCGCCAGCAATTTAAGACTGTTTAGAGACAGCTAAATTCTCAATTTCTGTCGTAAACTACAAAGTTAATTAGGCTAATTTTTCGCTAGCTAGCGATCGGCCCAATCTAGCTCGATTTTTCCGACCCCGTTTTCATAACCTATGACTACTGCCCAACCCTTGATGTCTCGTTATCTGTGGGCTGCCGATCGGCAAGCAACGTTGATTCCTCCCGATCGATTAGTGGAAGATAGATATCAGGTCATCGCCCCCCAATTATGGCTGGATACCAAGCCGCAAGACCCACCAGACATCTTATTACCGCTCCCCCATCAAGCTTTAGCCTACGCTCATTTATATCGATACAAGCTTCACCTCCCCCAAATTCACGGCTTTTGTTTGATCTCCAGACCCACTGAAACGATCAATATTCCGTTGCTCGAAAACGTGCCGATCGATAGTGAGGGCAAACTCCTCCCCAGTCTAGTGGAAGCTTGGAGTACCGCTACATCCCTCCATCGAGCATATTGGTTGTGGCAAGCGATCGATCTGTGGGCACCGCTAGCTGGCACGGGGATGTTATCGAGCCTGATCGAGATCGAGAATCTCCGCGTCGATGGTTGGTGTCTGCGGTTGTGTGAATTGATTCCCGATCGAACCGCCACCCATGACAAGGTAACGCTGGCCAAACTCGGTACACTGTGGCTGGAAACCCTCCCGCAATCGGACTCAGAGATTGCTGATCGACTGCGTACCATCTTCCTCAAAATGCAGGCCGAACAGGCATCCTTGCGCGATGTTGCCGCCAAACTCAATCAGATCGTCCTCGAACAAGCCGCCCGCTTGTCGCTAGAGTGGCAAATTGCTGGCGGTACCGACACTGGCGCGACCCATCAGCATAATGAAGATTCTTATTACCCTACGTCCCTAGAACTGCCGCAAGATCCCACTGGCGGCAAAATTGCGATTATTTGCGATGGGGTGGCCGGACATGAGGGGGGCGAAGTCGCCAGTCAGATGGCGGTTAACCTGCTCAAAATTCAGACCCAAAATCTCTTTGAAAATCTCCATAACGGTCGAGAAACAGTTTCACCCGAACAGATCTGTAATACAATTGGTGCGATCGTCCGCGTGGTCAACAATACCATTACCGCTCAAAATGAAAGCCAAGGCCGCGAACAGACCCAGCGGATGGGGACGACAATGGTGATGGCGATCCAAGTCAACCAGCCGATTCGCACTGGCAAAGGCTTCGGCAATTCTCATGAGATCTATATCGCCCATGTCGGCGATAGTCGGGCGTACTGGATTACCCCCCACCGCTGTCAATTGCTGACGATCGACGATGATATCGCCACCCGTGAAGTCAAACAAGGCCGAGACATCCCGTGGCATAGTGCCAGCCGACCCGACGCAACGGTACTGACGCAAGCCTTGGGGATCAAGTCTGGTGAGTTACTTCAACCTACCGTACAGCGGTTGATGGCGATCGAAGATGGCGTTCTCTTGCTCTGTTCCGACGGTTTGAGCGATCGCCAGCTTGTCGAAAGCTCTTGGCAAAATTATGCCGATCGGATTCTGCAAACAGATATCCCGCTGACAGAGGCCGTTCAATCTTGGCTGGCATTGGCGCATCGCGAAAATGGCGATGATAATATTTCCTTGATTCTGATGTCTTGTCATGTATCGAAACCAGCTACCAGCAGCAACAGTCTTCAGCTAGTCTCCAGCAGGGCAACGTCACCGCGATCCCAACCAGCCGAATCA
Source organism: Chamaesiphon sp. OTE_75_metabat_556 (assembly GCF_031378165.1). Lineage (NCBI taxonomy): Bacteria > Bacillati > Cyanobacteriota > Cyanophyceae > Gomontiellales > Chamaesiphonaceae > Chamaesiphon > Chamaesiphon sp. OTE_75_metabat_556. The sequence goes on along the minus strand of NZ_JANNDR010000061.1, from coordinate 4,120 downwards.
GAACGACAGTTAGTGCCAAGATTTAGATTCAATCGGGCGATTAACTTATTCTTATGGCTAACTACCGGGATCGGATTACTAGCAGCAGCAGCGATCGCGCTCACTTTCTTTAATCCAGATTTGCTAGAAAAATGGCAGCAACCAGGATCGCCGTCAGCAGAACTAAATCAGTAATTGCCGTGGGGATCTGCGCCCGAGATCGGTTGTTCGGATGCGCCCTCGATCGACATCAAATTAAATGGAGATCGTCACGATCCAGTTGGCGTAGACTATACCTGCGCACAAATCACTCAGGATCGGCATTGATTCGTTAAAATTGGTAGCAATGGTCACTTTATCTCAAGGTGATAGAGTTAGCTAAAAACTAGATTTAGCGATTTCGATCGAGGAATCGAGCAATAATGATGGATCGCCGTCGTCCAGAGTTAGCAGATAATTGGATCTCATGCATCGAGCTATTTACTGCAAATTTGTGCATACTAACAGTACTGTCCGGCTGACCGATCTCCATCTCATCGACTGACATCACCCAGCATTTACTTTTTTATGTTTAATTTATTTCAGAGAAAGAACAACGCTAAACCTCGAAATATCGCGGTGGGGGATGTTCACGGTCATTTTGATGGGTTGTGTCAGTTAATGAATTTTTGCGAAATATCCGCCCAAGATCGGGTTTATTTTCTGGGTGATGTAATTGATCGGGGTCCCAAAAGTGCCCAAGTCGTCAAATGGATTCGGGAGCACAATTACCCCTGTTTGATGGGCAACCATGAAGTGATGCTCCTCGCCTCATTCAATAATGGCAAGATCGATGAAGCGGCATTGCGGCATTGGATTCCTTCTGGTGGCGACACCACGCTCGAAAGTTATGGCGATGCCGGAATTCCGCAGGAAGATATGGATTGGTTTGCGAGCTTACCATCTTATCTAGATTTGGGCGACACCTTTTTGGTACATGCTGGTGTCGATCCCTTTCGATCGCTCGACAAACAAACTAACGAACAATTTTGTTGGATTAGAGAGAAATTTTTGAGCAATCAGTTTCCCTATTTCCCCGATAAAATCATTATTACCGGACATACGATTACGTTTACGCTCCCAGGTGTCCGGCCTGGTGAAATCGCCCAAGGTCCTGGTTGGCTGAATATTGAAACTGGTGCTTACCACCGTAAGAGTGGTTGGATGACAGCACTAGATATTACGAATGCGATCGCTTATCAAGTCAATGTATTTTCCGGCAAAAAACGCAAGCAACCACTCGAGAAGATTGTCAAGGTTGTCGAGCCAACTAGAGTGAAATTTTGATCGAGTAATCTAGATTTCCCCCGGGCACACTAAAAGTACAATGAGTTCGATCGTTTCTTAAAAACGGCGAGTTGTTAGTAATGATTGCACTCGATCGAGCTCGATCGAGTTATCGACGTTGTTAGTTACTAGTGACTAGTATAACCATCAAAAAAATGGTTCTGTCTATGACAGAACCATTTAATCTCAAAGATATCTAATCGACTTAAAAATTCTAACGGACTACACCAGCTTGCTTAGTCATATCGATCGGTTTAATGAGATACAAGCGGAGTAACTTCACACCCATCGAAGCAATTATTGGTAGATTCTGAATTTTTTTCAGCCACTTAGGTGTTGTAGATTCTGCCGACGCTACTAATTTGAGATAGTCTGCGGCACACTTGTCTAAAAGTTGAAAGAACGCTGGACGATCTACATCTAAAATAATTGGGAATACTCGTCCCGCAGTTTTATTTGTTTCTTGAATGACCTCGATATCAAATTCGCGGCTATTCATCCCCAAAATTCCGTAGAACTTGCTTTCTCGATCGCGCAGATACATCGTCGCAAATACCGCCAACAAGAAGAACCGACACCAGAGTTTTGCTCTCAAGTCATTCAGGAGCTGGGGTTGGGCGCGCATCAAGGCATCGAAGAAATCACCATGACGATTCTCATCTTGACACCAGTTGTCGAAGAAATGGAAGATCGGGTAGATCCGATGTTCGGGATTGGCTTCTAAGTGCTGGAAAATCTTGATATATCGCCAGTAACCAATCTTTTCAGAGAGGTACACTGAGTAGAAGATAAATTTGGGCTTGAAGAAGGTATATTTATGATTTTGAGTCAGAAAGCCCAAATCTAGAGAGAGTCCAAAGTCAGCCATCGCTTTATTGAGGAAGCCAGCATGACGCGCTTCATCCCGCGATAAGAGATTAAAGCCTTCAGCGAGGAGGGGATTCTTATTCTTGAGCTTACGACTGAGTTCTTTGTAGAGCAGAAACCCAGAAAATTCGGAAGTACATGAGCTTTCGAGAAACTCGATAAAGATCTGACGGGTTTCCGTTGGGATATCATCCCAAGAGCGATCGAATCTTTCATCTCTTACGAAATGGCTACGGTTGTAGTCAAGCCGCATTTCTTCGATAATCGCCTCCAACTCTTCTTCATTGACGGAGAGATCCATTTTCGCCATCTCTTCAAAGTCGGTGGTGTAGAACCGAGGTGTGAGGAGGGTTTCTTTGGCGGGACGTTTTACACCCGGTCTGATTTCATCGAATGATGATGGTTTTGAAACGGAAGTTACCATAATATTTTTTTATAGCTAATTCAATCGCGATCGACCCAAGCGACAGCTTAGACATCTCAATCGCGGCTTTAGTGCATTTTACCAAGTCTAGACTGGCTCGGCAGTAGTTTTCTGTTAAGAGTTACAACAGGAGTCGATCTCAGACAATCCAAGGTATCCTAAAAGTCTTCACTCATCCAGATTCTGCCCTGATGTTGCCCAAATACTCTCAGTTGCTTGGATGGTAAAGCCTCGGCTGGTTTCTGCTTTGTCAGAATGGAGTTTGTCAATAGCTGTAATGTCATAGCTTCGATCGAAACCCCTTGCTCGTTCGCTTCCTGCAAGAGATACTGCTCTAATTCTGCTGGTAGGTTCAGGGTTAGTGTCATGAGCTGTTGAAGGGATACACGTCATAATTTTAACATCGTCGATCGATTTGAATTAGACATCTCAATCACAACCACTCAATCAAGAAGTTGGCAATTTAGATAAATAGGCTAGGAGAAACTTGAAACATTTCACCTAGTTTTTTAGCCTGTGATTTACTAATTGCGCGTTTACCATTCACTACTTCGGAGACAATGCCACTGGAGCCAATCACTCCCACTAAATCGGCTTGTCTTTTGCCACTGGTTTCGAGTAGATATTGCAACATTTCAGTTGGAGATTGCGTGATCCAATCATCCATCGGACAAATTTTAGATTCATAGTCTTTGATTAGCATTACAGCTAAGTCATACAGTGCTAGTTCTGCCAGGCTGCGTTCCTTCTTGAATACAAAATATTCTACTACTGCTAAGGTTTGTCGATACTCTTCCTGAGTCTCAATAACTTTAGGCTGATACTTTGTCAGGAGATCGGTATATTGCGATCGGTCAAAAATAAGGGTCATTTTTCCACTTGTCCTTACTATAGTCAGCATGAGTTAGAAAATATTTATAGTAGACTATCTGACGCTCATAATCTATTCCCACTATTAGCCGATAGTTATTTCCCTTAATATTGAAAACGGTAAAATTACCAACGGCTTCAGCATCTTTAAATGCTTGACGGACTGCTTCGAGATTCTGCCACTCAGCTTTTTCAACTGTTTTGAACCAGTTGCTAATCGCTCGATCGGCATCAGGATATTGTGCAGCATCTTCTCGAAGATTAGCAATCGAGATTAAATGCATGAATTTATTGCAGTTATATGCATGTACAACAATTGTCTCTCAAAAAGAGAGGGGGTGTCAAGGGATCGATCGAGATCGCCATGAAATCATTGCCATATTTTATACACTGAGTTACGGTTGAAGTCTAAACAATACTTCAGTACAAGAATTATGACGCAGGATAATCGTGAGAAGGCAACTGATGAAAAATCCCAAGCTGCAGGTTTAGTAGCAGGTGGAGCCGCTGCGGGCGGCGGAGTAGCCGCAGGTGTTGGTGGAATGGGTTTGGTTGGTGGTTTTGGTGGAGTCGCAATTGGTGCGGCTCCGGTTGTAGCTGCTGGTGCAGTTGTTGGCGCGGCTGCATATGGTGCGAAAAAAGCGATTGAGGAAG